>JANLWM010000131.1:0-5084 GCA_031364525.1 Chloroflexota bacterium
GCCGTGGCCCCGAGCAACGCGTCCATGATCGCGTGGACGAGGACGTCGCCGTCGGAGTGTCCCGTCAGCCCCGTCGGATGATCGATCCTGACGCCGCCGAGCACCAGCCGGCGGTCGGGCACGAGACGATGGATATCGTACCCAATCCCGCTCCGGGGCATCGTCATCGCGGCAGGGCCTGCGCGGTGATGGCGGCGAGGCCCTTCTCGGTCAGCTCGCGGGCGTATGAGACGTCCTCAGGGGACGTCAGCTTGAAGTTCCGGCGCTCGCCGGGCACCAGCCGAACATCGACGTCGAGAGCAATGACCGCCGCGGCGTCGTCGGTGAACGAGCGGTCACCGGCGGCCGCGCGCGCCCGTTCGAGAAGCGCGCGCCCGAAGGCCTGCGGCGTTTGGGCCGTCCACAGCCCGTTGCGGTCGACCTCCTCGATCGCCCGGCCGGCCTCATCGGCGCGGCGCACGGTCTCGGCCACCGCGAGACCCGGGACCGCGGAGCCAAATTCGGTCGCGACCGCAACGACCTTGGAGAACAGCGACGGGGACGCGAACGGTCGCGCGGCGTCATGGATCGCGATGACATCGTGACCGGCCAACGCATCAAGACCGGCCCAGCTGGACGCGGTACGCGTCGGCCCGCCGGTCACGAGGCGGGCCCGGCGCCCGACGATGGGGGTCAGGACCGACAGTCGCTCGGCCGGTGCCACGACGACGATCTCGGCGAACGCACCCGAGGCCTCGGCCGCAGCGAGCGACCACAGCAACACGGGGTACCCACCGAGGTCGAGGCTCACCTTGTCCGTGCCGGCGCGGCTCGAGCTGCCGGCAGCGAGGATCGCGAGGCCGGCGCTCCCTCTCACGAAGCGATCAGTGGCCGACGGCGCGCGGCCGACGCGCCTCGACGGTATCGCCACGTGGCTGCGCGAAGATCATTCGTCCACCGACGGTCTGCAGCACGCGCATGACGGTGACCGGGATCTCGCTCCCCACCGACTGGCCGCCGTTCTCCACGACGATCATCGTGCCGTCTTCCAGATAGCCGACGCCCTGGCCGGACTCCTTCCCTTCCTGGGTGACCCGGACGTGGATCTCCTCGCCCGGAAGGACGACCGGCCGCACCGCCTTCGCAAGGTCATTCACGTTGAGCACCGTCACGCCATGGAGCTCGGCGACGCGATTGAGTCCGTAGTCGTTCGTGACGATCGCCACGTGGCGGGCGCGCGCGAGCGCCACAAGCTTGCCGTCGGCGCCGTCGCCGACCGGATCCTCGTCGTCGATGACGATGCTGACCGTGGCCTCCTTCTGCATCTTCGCGAGCATCTCGAGGCCGCGGCGACCGCGTTCCCGACGCGAGCCGTCGCCGGAGTCCGCGAAGAACTGGAGCTCCGCGAGGATGAACCGCGGCACGACGAGCGTGCCTCGCAGAAAGCCGGCGCGGACGATGTCCGCGATCCGGCCGTCGATGATCACCGAGGTGTCGAGGAGCACTCGCTCGCCCACCCGTTCGCGGCGGCCACCCCGGATCTCCCGGACCCACCCCTGAAGGTCGGCGCGTTTGATCGTCCCGGCGGCCACGCCGAGTGCGCTGAGCGCGACAGCGCCGACGAGCGGCGCGTAGCGACCTAGCTCGCCCGGAAGGAACGAGAGCGGGAACGCGAGGAACAGCGCGAAGATGAGACCCAGACCGCCACCGAGCGCCCCGGCCGCGAGGTCGACCGCCGCCGTCGCGCGGATGCGCGCGAGGATCCACTCCATGGGACGGATGGTCGCGTAGGGCGCGCCGAGCCAACCGAGGATCGCGCACGCAACGGCCAGGAGGAAGACGACGAGGACTTGATTGCTGACCGGCGTGACCTGACTGACCTGGAGAAGCTCAGCGGCAAGGAAGAAACCGATGAAGAAGCCGATGAGCGCTCCGCCGAATCGAAGGAAGACCATAGCTGTAGACACTCCTTTCCCTTGATCTGCGGCGCGACGTCGGCCCGACCGATGAAGAGGTGGCCGCCAGCCGACGTCAGGTGCCGCGTGATGTCGATCACGCGACGAGGATACGCCCCGTTACGAGCCTGAAATACCCGATCGGGTGAGCGCGTCCCGCAGCGTCGGCACGCCGATGACCTCGAGCTTCGCGCCATCCCGGTCGCCCGCACTGGCTGCGGGCACGATGGCCCGCTCGAACCCGAGCCGTTCGGCCTCCTTCAGGCGCGCCGCCAGGCGTTGGACCCGCCGGAGCTCGCCGCCAAGGCCGAGCTCGCCGAGGAACACGGTGCGCGGGTCGGCCGGCGTGTCCCGGAGCGCAGACGCGACAGCGACCGCCACGCCGAGATCCGTCGCTGGCTCGCGGATGCGAAGGCCGCCCACGAGGTTGACGTAGACGTCGTGCTGGCCGCTCGCGAGGCCGGCGCGCTTGGTGAGCACTGCCAGGAGCAGGGCGACCCGTTGCGGGTCCACGCCGTTGACCGTGCGGCGGGGCAGGCCGAAGCTCGTCGGTGTGACGAGCGCCTGGATCTCGACCAGGAGCGGTCGCGTCCCTTCGATCGTCGGCACGATGACGCTGCCGGCGACACCGCGCGAGCGCTCCTCAAGAAAGACCTCGGACGGGTTCATCACTTCGCGCAGTCCGCTCTCCCCCATCTCGAATACGCCGACCTCGTCCGTCGAGCCGAAGCGATTCTTCGTCCCGCGGAGTACGCGGAACGCGTGGAACCGCTCGCCCTCCAGGTAGAGGACCGCGTCGACGATGTGCTCGAGCACGCGCGGACCGGCGACGTTGCCTTCCTTCGTGACATGACCGACGAGGAAGATCGGGACGTCATCGCCCTTCGCCACCTCGAGCAGCCGCGCCGCGCACTCCCGCAGCTGTGACACGCCGCCCGCGGCGGACCCGATGATGTCGGAATTCATCGTCTGGATCGAGTCGATGACGCAGAAGATGGGCTTGACCCGCCGGATCGCTTCGATGACCGAGCCGAGGTCAGTCTCAGCGAGCACCAGGATGTTGCCGCCCTCGATGCCGAAGCGTCGCGCGCGGAGCTTCACCTGCGCGGCGGACTCCTCGCCCGAGACGTACAGCACCGGGCCGCGTTGGCTCAGGCTGCTGGACGCCTGCATGAGGAGCGAGCTCTTGCCGATCCCGGGATCGCCGCCCAGCAGCACGAGCGAGCCGCGGACGATGCCGCCGCCGAGCACGCGGTCGAACTCGCCGATGCCGGTCGGGATGCGCTGCTCAGCATCGTTCGGGACGCTATCGAGCGCGACCGGCTCGCGCGGCGCGCGGGCCGGGCCACTGCGACCTTTTTGGGGAGCGACGACCCGTTCCTCGACGAGGGTGTTCCAACCGCCGCAGCCGGGGCAACGGCCGATCCACTTCGGGAAGTCGTTGCCGCATTGCTGACAGACGAAGGCGGTCTTGGGGGCGGCTGAGCGGACGGGCACCTACTCAGTATCGGCGGGGACTGGCTAGGGGGCGACGGGCTCCGGTTTGCGCGTCTCTTCGACGACCGGCTCGCCCTTGACGATGGCGAGCTTGCCCTGGGCGGCATCGATCGTCACGGTGTCGCCGGGCTGGAACGTGCCGAGCAGGAGCATCTCCGCGAGCGGATCCGCGACCTCGTTCTGGATCGCGCGGCCGAGCGGCCGGGCGCCGAAGTTCGTGTCGTAGCCGACGGTCGCGATGTGGTCCTTGGCCGCGTCGGTGATGACCAGGGTCATCGCCTGCGACGCGAGCTGCTTGCGCACACCCTCGAGCTCGATCTCGACGATCTTGCGGATCTCGGGCTTGGTGAGGGGCTGGAACACGACGGTCGCGTCGATCCGGTTGAGGAACTCCGGCCGGAAGAAGCGCTTCATCTCGTCGTTCACGCGCTCTTTCATCCGCTCGTAGGCGGCCTGGGTCTCGGGGTCCTCGCCCTCGCCCTTGGACCGGAAACCGAGCGCGCCTTCGCTCTTCAGCATCTTCTGCGCGAGGTTGCTGGTCATGATGATGATCGTGTTCCGGAAGTCGACCGTCCGGCCCTTGGCGTCGGAGAGCCGCCCTTCGTCGAAGATCTGCAGCAGGATGTTGAACACCTCGGGATGAGCCTTCTCGATCTCATCGAGCAGGATCACGCAGTAGCTCTTGCGGCGAACGGTCTCGGTCAGCTGGCCGCCCTCTTCGTACCCGACGTAGCCAGGCGGCGAACCGACCAGGCGCGACACGTTGTGCCGCTCCATGTAGTCGGACATGTCGATCTTCACCATGTTGTCGGCGTTCCCGAACATGAACTCGGCGAGCTGGCGCGCGAGGTGGGTCTTGCCGGTACCGGTCGGACCGACGAAGAAGAACGCTCCGATGGGCCGGCGCGGGTCCTTCAACCCGGCGCGCGCGCGGCGGACCGCGCGGCTGATCGTCTTGATCGCCTCGTCCTGGCCAATGACCTTTGCGTGGAGCGCCTCTTCCATCTTCAGGAGCTTTTGGGTCTCCTCTTCGGCAAGGCGGCGGACAGGGATACCGGTCCACATCGAGACGACCTCGGCGATGTCCTCGTCGGTCACCTCGGGACGCTTTTGCGACTGAGCGAGCAGCCAGTCGGCCTTCGACTGCTGGAGCTTGTCCTGCTGGACGCGTTCGGCCTGGCGCAGCGTGGAGGCGAGCTCGTACTGCTGGGCCTCCATCGCGGCTTCCTTCTCGGTGCCGACGCGGTCGAGGTCCTTCTGGGCTTCCTTCATCTCTACCGGCAGGGTCGAGTTGCGAAGACGGACGCGGCTCGCGGCCTCGTCCATGAGGTCGATCGCCTTGTCCGGGAGGAAGCGGTCGGTGATGTACCGGGCGGAGAGCTCGGCGGACGCCTTCACCGCGTCGTCGGTGATCGAGACCTTGTGGTGATCCTCATACCGTGAGCGGATCCCCATGAGGATCTGCTGGGTCTCCTCGATCGAGGGCTCCTCGACCATGACCGGCTGGAACCGGCGCTCGAGGGCAGCGTCGCGCTCGATGTACTTTCGGAACTCGTCGAGCGTGGTGGCGCCGATGCACTGGCGCCCGCCGCGGGCGAGCGACGGCTTGAGGATGTTCGCGGCGTCGACCGCGCCCTCGGCGGCACCCGCACC
>JANLWM010000173.1:0-5269 GCA_031364525.1 Chloroflexota bacterium
CCACTCGCGCATCGCCGGCGGCGCCTCCTCGTCGCCGCGGGCGACCGCCGGCCAGTAGCTCTCCATCATCTCGTAGGTGACGCGGCCCCACAGCATCGCCCCGCCCTCGTCCATGAGGCGGGTGAAGAAGGCGTGTGTCTCATCGTCGGCGACTGCCTCCTGGTGGTCGACGCAGCCGTCCAGGGTGACGTTGATGCTGAAAGTCAAGAGTCCGATGCGACGAGTCTAAGCCATGCATTCGCTCGCGGATGTCGTGCGTCTTCTCGATGACCGCTTCGCTGCGAATCGCGTCGATGCTCGCCGCTAACAACAGCATCGACCAAAAGTCATCCTTCTCGGGCGCGCCGCCCGGACCGAGATGTCCTAGCTCGGAAGGTGCGGAGGCGTGATGCCGAGCGCGAGCGCGGAGTGAACGCCGGGCGGGGCGCCCCGGACCGCAGCCAACGCGTTCACCAGGCGTCCCGCAGTGCCTGCCACCGCTCGGGTGCCGGGTGAGATCACTGCGCTGAGCTCGGTAGCTCCTTTGATCCGTACGCGGTCGATCGGTTCGGCAGGGATCTCCTCCAGAGCGACGCTCGCGGTCATCGCGAGGTGGAGCCACTCCGTGCCGTTCGTCCGCCCCACGGCGGTTTGACGGACCCCGGCGGTCTGACCCGCCAAGAGCTCGCCCTGAAGCAGGGGTCGCGGTCGGCGGGCGATGATCGGCGTCGTCTCGATGTGTATCTCGTCGACGGGCCGCCCGATCCCTTCGCCAATGAGGCGCAGGCTCTCAGGAAAACCGCGGTGTCCCGAGATCGTTCCCTGCGCGAGCTCGCGTTCGAACGCCTCCGGCGAGTAGCCGACACCGAGCGATGCGCGCACGCGTGGACCGAAGCCGGAGAGGTCCACGATCCGCTCCGCCTCGATGGCCGTCACATCGTGCGCCAGCGACGACAACATGAGCGGCCAGACGTCGAGCACGAACCCTGGATTCAGACCGAGGGCAACTATGGCGACGCGATGCTCCTCCGCAAGGGCAAAGATCTCGCGGGCGTCCGGCCCATCGGACGGCCGGATGTGCGCGAGGTCCTCCGCCGTGCACATCGTGGGAACATGCGCCGTGGCCGTCATGCGGAGCAGGGGGAGCACTTCTCCAAGGGTCGACCGGGTCGCGATGATGACGACGTCAGGTCGTGCGTCGCGCAGCACCGCGGTACCGTCGATCGAGAGTCGAAGATCCGCCGGCGCCTCGGTAACGATCTCGCGCGCCGGTACCTGGTCGAGCTCGGGACGGCGGACAACGATCCCCACGAACTCGAGTCCCGGTCTGGACTGCCCCAGCCGCAGCACGCTCGTGCCAATGACCCCGAAACCGAACAAGACGACGCGGATCTTCACGGTACTCAATCGAACGTGTAGAGCTCACGGGGATTCTGCCGGGTCAGCGTGTCGATCAGGGCCACATCAGCTCCGCGCTCGCGAAGCAGCGGAAGGAAGGAGTTGATGAGGAACGCGTATCCACCACCCCCGTAGCTCTTGAGAGCTCCCCGCTTGCCCACATCTGTAGACAGCAGGAGACGGTGTTTCCATCCTCGCGCGACGAGCTCCATGATCGCATCCGCGCGGTGCTCATCGGTCTGTTTATCGAGTTGACCGATGCTGTCGTAGGCGATCCAGACTCCTGTCCGCAACAGCTCTTCGTGATAGTCCACGTCGGGTGTCGTGTCGACGTGACCGATGACCACCTTGTGCAGGTCCGCCCCGGCAGATTCGAGAAGGCGTACCTGATCCATCCCGATCCGGGTGAACAAGGCGTGGGTCGAGATGGGGACATGTGCTTCGCGCTGCGCAGCGGCGACAGCGCGAAACACGCGTTCCTCGGCTGGGGAGATCACCCTGTGGTGCGACCCGATCTCACCCAGGACACCAGCTTTGATCCCGGTCGTCCCGAAACCTTCGGTCAGATCTTTTACCAGCAGCGTGACGATCTGGCTGTCGCTCATCCCTGCGAGCCAGACCGGGTGGAACTTCTCCCAGTAGAACCCCGTGCCGGCGATGATGTTCAGGCCGACGTCGCGGGCGACCTGCTTCAGGCTCTCTGGATCCGGGTGAAGACCATGGATGGTCTGATCGACGAGGGTGGCGCACCCGGCGTCTTTGAGCTGCTGAAGCTCGGCACGGGCGACCCGCTTGTCGCTGAGAATGAGCTGAGAGTTCATCGTGATCGCGTACAGATCGTGGAAGACATGTTCGTGGGGTAGGACCAGGCCCATGGCATCAACTGAGATCTCGCCGGTCACCGTCTGGATCGGCCTAGGCATCGACGCTCCTTTCGTTCGCGGCGTCTTGCGCGGTCACGATCCGCCCAGCACGCGCTCGCTGCGGTATCGATCGACGACCTCGTCGAGCACCTCGATCCCAAGTCCGGGTCCGGTAGGCGGATAGACCCAGCCATCGACATGCTCGAACGGTTTCGTCACGAGCTCATGTTGCATGGGGTTCCGCAGCGGCTTGAATTCGAAGAGCTTGAACGCCGGAGAGCTGAAGCTCACCGCAAGGCTGGCCGCGCTGCAGATCGCGGACGACCAGGCGTGCGCATTCGCCTGACGGTTGTGGAACTCGATCCGGTCGGCCGCTCGCCGAAAGCCGCTGATCCCTTCGGCGCGACCCGGATCGATCCCGACGACGTCGACGGTCCCCGTGTTCAGGATCCGCTCGAAGCCATCGATGTTCCACTCTTTCTCGCCGTACGCGATGAGCGTCGTCGTCTTCGACCGGAGGTTCGCGTAGCCCTCGGGGTCCCACGCGCCGAGCGGCTCCTCGATCCACGTGAGGTCGTACTCCTCGAATGCGCGTACCCGGCGGATCGCGGTCATCACGTCCCACTTCACGTTCCAACCGCAATCGAGCATGATCGACTTCCCGGGAAGACCCTCGCGCATCCGACGCATGTACTCCACGTCGCGGTCGTGGTCGTAGCCCAGATCGGCCTTGCCGCGCTTTCCAAGTCCGACCTTCACACCATGCAGGCCGGGGGCTACCCACTCCTGCGCCTCTTCGACCATCTTGCCGATGTCTTCGTAATGGGCGTGGCAGGATGCGATCACCGGCAGCTTCTGGTGAAACGGTCCACCCAGCAGATTCGTCACCGACGTGCCGAGGATCTTTCCCTTCACGTCCCACAACGCGATGTCGATCGCGCTCACGGCGTAACTGGCGATCCCGCCGCCGTAGCCGTACCACCAGGCCTGATCCTTGATCGCGAGCCAGATCGCGTGATTCTCGAGCGGATCGCGCCCGATGACACGTTCGGCCATCCCTTCGACGATCGCCTTTGTCGCGAAGTTGGCTTCGGGGAACTGCGTGATCGACTCACCCCAGCCAACGACCCCGTCGTCCGTCGTGATCTTGACGAGGCACAGGTGACGCAGAGCGTTGAAGTCATTGGGCTCGGGGTAGCTGACGGGGATCGCTTCCACGGACCGGACCTTGCTCATCGCCCTCTCCTCCTGCGCTCGCAACACCATATGGCTCGCGGCATCCCCCCGGCTGAGCGCCGGTCGTCACGGGACCGTCGCTGTCGCGTCGAGCATCGTTCCGGTCACCGCCGATGCGTGTGCGCTCGCGAGGAAGAGCGTCGCCCGGGCGATCTCCCGGACCTCCAATAGCCGACCGATCGCGCTCATGCCGCGGACCTTCCGCCGGGTCTCGTCGTCCAGAGCGCCCTGCATCTGTGATTCCATCGTGCCTGGCGACAGGCAGTTCACGCGGATGCCGCGCGGGCCGAGTTCCCGGGCGAGCGACTTGGACAGCACGATGAGAGCGGCCTTGGTCATCGCGTAGGCGCTGACCGGTGCGATCCCGCCGCTCACGCCGCTCGTCGAGACGACGTTGATGATCGACGGATATAGGCCTTTCTCGAGGTAGGGGACCGCGGCGATGACGAGCAGCGCGGGCGCACGGGCATTCACCGCCCAGCTGCGGTCGAAGTCTTCCAACGTCAGGCCCATGAACGGCCGCCGTATGAGAATGGCCGCGTTGTTCACGAGCACGTCGAGGCCACCCAGGCTCTCGGCGGCGCGACGAGGAAGGGCTGCGCACGCCGCCGGGTCCGCGAGGTCGGCGGCGAGGACGCGCACGCCGTCCGGGAAGGTGACGTTGTCGATCGTCGGCGCCCGCCCGGTGGCCGCGACGAGGGCACCTTGGCGGACGGCCTCCTCCACCAATTCGCGCCCGAGCAGGCCGGCGGCGCCGGTGATCAGGATCCGCCGACCTTCGAGCCAGCGTGGTTGTTCGCTGTCCACGCCGACCCCCCAATGTCCAGACTCGCGGAGCCGCCATCTTGACGGGCGCATCTCCGGCCTGTCAACACGACTTGCCGACCTCGGCGGGTATATCGTCACCGCACGAATCGCGCGGGAGGTCACGAGGTGGAGGGACAAGGCGGAAGGGTCAGCCGTCGCACGCTGCTGAAGGGCGCCGGCGCGCTCGGCGTCATAGGCGTCGCGGCAGTCTGTGCGCCCGGAGCGGTGGCGCCGGGAGGCCCAAGTGCGACAGCGACGACGGCCGCCGCGGCGGTCAAACGCGGTGGATCGTTCATCCTCGGCGAGGTCGCCGATCCGATCAGCTTCGATCCGCACAACCGGTCGAACGCGTCGGCGACAGTGCTGCAGCGAATGGTCTACGAGTGCTTCACGCGTCAGAACGCGCGGACGCTTTCAGTGGAGCCGGCCCTCGCGACGAAGTGGGACTTCACGACACCGACCGAGATCATGTGGACGCTGCGCGAGGGCGTGTTGTTCCACAACGGCCAACCCTTCACCGCCGAAGACGCGAAGTGGAATGTGGATCGAGCGATCGATCCCAAGACCGCCAACCCCTTCGGGAGCTGGTACGACGCGATCGCAAAGAACGAGGTCGTCAGCAAGTACGTCCTCAAGATGACGCTGAAGCGCCCCGATCCCCTCTTGCCGGGCAAATTCGCGGCGATGCGCGTGCTCGGCTTCGCGCCGGCCGGATCGGATCCGGTCGCCCTGGCTTCCAAGCCGATCGGGACGGGCCCGTACAAGATGACCGAGTGGGTGCTCAACGATCACGCGACATTCGTCCGCAACACGGATTACTGGCTGAAGGGCGTGCCGTACCTCGACACCTTGAACGTGAAGTTCGCGCCGACGGAGGACACTCGCATCGCCGCCTTGCGCGCCGGCCAGATGGACTTCTCGATCGTCAGCGCTGACGGCGCGAAGCGCCTCGCGGGCGCACAGAATCTCAAGCTGATCAAGGGGCC
>JANLWM010000175.1:0-3053 GCA_031364525.1 Chloroflexota bacterium
GGACCGCGAGACCGATGGCGCACCCGAGCCACGCGAGCGACAACACGACGCTCCGGGTGTCGATGACCACGAGCGACGGGAACGCATTCCCCGGATCCGGCCGGAGGACCTTGCCCACGTAGAGCCACCACCGGCCGGCAGTGCCCGTCGCGCGGACCTCGGTCGCAAGGTCGTACCCGAGCGTCGGCTCCATCGCGTAGGAGAACACCGCGTACAGCGACCACAGCGCAGTTGCCCACGCGCCGATCGTCAGCGCGGGCCGCCAGCGGCCGGCCAGCCGGACCGTCTCGATGCCGCCGGCGACCGCGACGACCAGCAGCGGAACGGTCGCGACGAGATACCGCGACGACGGCGATCCGTCCGCCCACCAGTACGCGATGTCGGCGATGTACAGGAATGAGAGCAGCCAGCCCAGGAGCAGGGGCGCGAGCTCGTCGCGATGGCCGCTGCGGACCCGGCGCCACACCGCGTACGCACCGAGGAACGCGAGCAGGTAGAGCGGTGCCCGACCGATGAGCCCGAAGGTCCGGTCGAAGAACAGCCCGAGGGCGCCGACCTGCGGCGCGAACGCGAGCACCTGTTGCTGGTCCTTGATGAGGTAGTAGCCGGCGCTCGGGATGAAGATGCCGAACATCCGGTAGTTCAGGTACGCGAGCAGCAGCAGCAGCGCGGTGAACGGCAACGCGCCGGCGACGACCCGACGGATCGAGAACGGCCGGAAGGCGCGGAAGGCGATGACCAGGCCGACGCCGACGACCGCGAACCACGCCCGCGTCGTCAGCCAGGGCAGCGTGCCGACCGCAAGGCTCGCGAGGGCGAGATCCCGGACGCTCGCCTGCGCGCCCCGACGGAGCGCGCGGACCGCGGTCACGAAGGCGAGCGCGGCGAGCAGCTCGGGATAGACCTGCGAGGTGTAGGTGAGGACCGGGTGCGTGAAGACCGTCGCCGCCACGGCGAGGAACGCCACGCGCGGATCGAAGGCGAGGTCCCGAAGCAAGAGGTAGAGCTGCGCGGCGAGCAACCCGCCGGCCACGCAGACCAAGGCGAGCACGCCGGTACGCTCGCCGATCGCAAAGGGGATCGCGCCGAGGAACACGAGGCCGAGATCACGGATGCTGTAGATCGCGGGCCCAACGTGGATCCCGTGGATGTCGTCGATCTTCGCCGGGTAATACGACAAGTAGCGATCGCCGGCGTAGTCGTTCGCGATGTCGAGGTCGTGGTCGAGCGCGAGGCTCTGCATCACGATGAGGTAGTGGGGCTCATCGGACGCCGTCGGCTGCACGGTGCGGTGGTAGGGAAGGATGATCAGGCCGAGGGCGAGCAGCGTCGCGCCGAGCAGCACCGCTGCGTGCCGGTCGGTGAGCCGGTCCAGGGCCGTCCAGATCCCGTGCAGCGCGTGCGCGGCGAGCGCGAAGCCCGCCGCCAGGTAGATCGCTCCGAGCTGCTCGTTGAGGACCGGCTTGCCGATGTACGCGAGCAGCAGCCCGAGCGGCGCGAACCCGTACAGCGCGAAGTGCCGGCGCAGGAACGCGCCTCGCTCGGCGTCCACCAGGGCAGACCCAACGAGCGCGCTCAGCAACGTCGCGATCACATAGGCGAGCGGGAGCCAGAGGCGGAAGAGCGATACGGGGACCGCGGTGTCGCCGGCCGTCGCGATCCACGCCTGCCGGCCGGCGATGACCACGAGCCCGACGGCCACGGCGTTCGCCAACGCGAACGGCGCGAGCCATCGCCTCATGTGAATTCCCAGCGGTGCCGCGGGCGCGCGATGCCCAGCTCGCGGCTCGTGCCGATGACCCGGAAGCTCAGCCCCTTCGCGTGGTAGTCGAAGACCCGATCCTGAGCATCGGTGATCCCGATGTCCGCGTCGTACGCGCCGGGCAGGAGCTCCAGGCCGTCGAACGCGAATCGGACCGTGCCCGACTCGGCCACCGGGACGGTCGCGCCGTCGATGAGCGTGTTCGTGCCGTAGATCCCGACCCCGTCGTCCCGATAGAGCTGGATGCCGAACACCGCATCGGAGATGCGCTGGGGGTTCCGGTACGCGATCTCGATGGCCGCGGGCTCGCCGCTGTCCAGCACCGATCGCTCCGCGCCGTCCGGCCCGACGACCCTGGAGCTCGTGATGGTGACCTCGCCGGAGCCGAAGCGCTGCCCCACCTCGCCGCGGGCCTTGCGCTCGCGCATCTCTTTTTCGCCCACGGTGCGGTGGTAGGCGTTGATGACATCCCGGGTCGGGCCGAGCGCCGCGACGCCGCCACTGTCGAGCCACAGCGTCTGATCGCAGAGGCGGGCGACGGCATTGAGATCGTGTGACACCAGCAGGATCGTCCGCTCGCTCTTGCGGAACTCCTCGATCTTCGCGAAGCACTTGTGCTGGAAGTACTCATCACCAACGGCGAGCACCTCATCCACAAGCAGGACGTCCGGCTCCAGATGGACGGCGACGGAGAACCCGAGCCGCATGTACATCCCGCTCGAGTACGTCTTCACCGGCGCATCGAAGAACCGGTCGATGTCGGCGAAGGCCTGGATCTCCGGCATGACCTCGGTCATCCGCTTCTTCGAGAGCCCCAGCAGCGAGCCATTCAAATATGCGTTCTCGCGTCCGGTGAAGTCCGGATGGAAGCCGGCGCCGATCTCGAGCAGCGCCGACACCCGGCCGTGCACCGCGAGGGAGCCGGTCGTCGGCTTCGACGTGCCGGCGAGCAGCTTGAGCAGGGTCGACTTTCCCGAGCCGTTGGAGCCGATGACTCCGAAGGCCTTGCCGGCGTCGACATTGAAGGACACGTCGCGGAGCGCGATGACATCATCCGCCGGCGCGTACTGACGGAGCATCACTTCCTTCAACGTCCGCCGCCGCTCGCGGTGCAGCCGGTACGTCTTCCCAAGGCCGTCCGCGACGACCGCGTGGGTCACGCCCGGCGCGCGATCACGGCGATGAACGCGGGCGCGCCGCCCTCGAGCAGCTCGATCGTGTCCACCGTCGTGAAGCCGGCGGCCTCGCACATCGTGGCGATGAGCGCACGGGGCGCAGGGCGCTTCCGGCG
>JANLWM010000180.1:0-4230 GCA_031364525.1 Chloroflexota bacterium
TGGGCGCCAAGCTCGAGGTCATCCCGAACGCGGATAACGCGGGACGGATCACGTTGCCGTCGGGTCGCGTGCGCTACTTCCAGCGACTGCGCTGGGACCTCAACACCCTTGGCGCGGCGGCGATCGCCCTGGACAAGGACGCCACGGCGCATCTCCTGCGCCGCTTCGGCTACACCGTGCCGACCGGACGCGGCTTCTCGTACGAGGGGCGGCTGCGCGTCGCGCGGGACATCGGGGGCGCCTACGACTACGCGAGACGGCTCGGCTTGCCGGTGCTGGTCAAGCCGAACGACAGCTCCGCCGATCAGCACGTGTTCGTCGTCTACACCCGCGCGCAGTTCTACGCGGCAGCGCGCGAGATCTTCGCCGCGTCCACGAAGCTGCTGGTGCAGCGCATCGCGCGCGGCAGCGACTGCTCGATCGTCGTCCTCGACGGCGAGGTCCTGATGGCGACCGAGAAGACGCGCCCGTACGCCGTCGGTGATGGCCGGTCCGCGATCCGGACGCTCATCTCGACCGACCGGCGACACGGGCGTCAGTCGGGACACCCGACCGAGCTGCGCGCGGACGATGTGCGCGTCGTGAGGCATCTGGCGCACGGTCGCCGCACGCTCGGGACGGTGCCCGCCCGAGGTCAACGGGTCGAGCTGCTGCCGTGCGGCAATCTCGGCGTGGGCGGTGACGTTCGGGTGGTGACCGACGTGCTGCATCCCACCCTGCGAGCGCTCGCGATCCGCGCGGTCGGCGACATGGGGTTGCGCCTCGCGAGCGTGGACCTCGTGCTCAGCCGGCCGTCCGATCTGCCGCCACGGCGGTGCACGTTCTTGGAAATGAACACCGCGCCGGGATTGGACACCCATGAGCGCGAGCCCGGCTGGTCGGGCCGCCGTGTCGACCGCGTGCGGAGGATCCTGCTCGCGCTCGATCGCTGACCTACCCCGCGCAGCTCGGCTAGGTCCCGAGCTTCTCGAGCTCCGTCTTCAACGACCCGACCGCGGCCTCGCGCTCGGCCAAGGTGGCCCGGGCCTTCTCGACCACCGGCGCGGGTGCTCGCGTCGCGAAGTCCGAACCGAGCAGCGTGCGCGAGTGCTCGAGCAGCGTCAGGGCTGCATCGAGCTCGTGCTCGATCCTGGCCCGGTCCGCCGCTGCATCTTTCGGAAGGTCCACCCTGATCTCGACCGACCGCACCACGGTCGGTGTCTCGGCCCCGCCGCCGAAGCTGACCTCCGCACCGGCGAGCGAGGCGATGATCCCTGCGAACGGCCTGAGCGGGTCCGCGTCACCGGCGAGCGCGACGCGCACCTTCGTGCCGGCCTCGACGCCCGCGTCGTGGCGCCGGTCGCGGATCCGGCGGATCACCTCGATCGCCAGACCGAAGCGGTCCTCAAGTCGGCGGTCGCGGGCGCCGGCCGATGGCCAACGCGACACGACGAGCGAGGGCGCGGGATCGTCCTTCGGGCCGTGCTCCCAGAGCTGCAGCGCGAGGGTATCCGTGACGAACGGCATGATCGGGTGCGCCAGCCGTAGGACCCGGTCGAACACGTAGGCGAGCGTCCGCACTGCGGCGTCCTCTGAGCCCGCCGGCCGCCGCTGAGGCTTCGCGAGCTCGACGTACACGTCCGCGACCTCGGACCACACGAACTGCTGGAGGGCGGTCGCGTATTCGCCGAACTGGTATTGCTCGATGAGCCGGGTGAGCTCCAGGACGGCCGCCTCCGTGCGGGAAAGGATCCAACGGTCCGCCTCCGTGAGGTCTGCTCCGCCCGCCGGCGAGACGTCGATCGCGCCGGCGAGGGCCTCGGGGCGGGCTTCGAGCTGCGCGAGGGCGAAGCGGCCGATGTTCCAGAGCTTGTTCACGAACCGGCGGCCGTTCTCGAGCTTGCCTTCGGAGAACTCACTGTCCGCCCCTGCCGACACGCCGTTCACCAGCGCGTAGCGCAGGGCATCCGCGCCGTGCTCCTCGATCATCCCGACCGGGCTCACGACGTTCCCCTTTGACTTGCTCATCTTCTGATTGCCCATCCGGACGAGGCCGTGCAGGTAGACGACGCCGAACGGCACGGCACCCATGTTCTCGATGCCCATCATCATCATCCGGGCGACCCAGTAGAAAAGGATGTCGTAGCCGGTCTCGAGCACGGTCCCCGGGTAGAACCGCGCGAGGTCCTTCGTCCGTGCGGGCCACCCGAGCGTGGAGTGGGGCCAGAGCGCCGAGCTGAACCAGGTGTCGAGCACGTCCGGGTCCTGACGCACATCGGTCGAGCGACACACCGGGCAAGCGGTCGGGTCCGGGGCGTTCTCCTCCGGCACGACTATCGCCTCGCAGTCCCGGCAATACCACACCGGGATCGGATGGCCCCACCAGATCTGTCGCGACACCGGCCAATCGCGGATGTTCTCCATCCACTCGAAGAAGATCTTCTCCTGATAGCCGGGGATGATCCGCGTCGAGCCGTTCCGCACAGCCTCGATCGCCGGCTTCGCGAGCGGGGGCATCCGCACCCACCACTGCTTCATGACCAGTGGCTCATCCACGGTGTCGCAGCGCTCGTGCACGCCGACCGCGTGGGTGATCGGCTCCTGCTTCACGAGGAGGCCGGCGCCCCTGAGCCGGTCGACGATCGCGCTCCGCGCGGTGTCGCGGTCGAGGCCGGCGAGCGGACCGGCGGCGGGTGTCATCAGTCCACGGGTGTCGATGACCGAGAGCACCTGGAGGCCATGGCGCTGCCCGATGTCGAAGTCCGTGGCGTCATGCCCCGGCGTGACCTTGAGCGCTCCGGTGCCGAAGGCCCGATCCACCACCGCATCGCCGATGATCTTCACCCGCCGCTCGACCACCGGGACAAGGACCTCCTTGCCGATCAGCGCGTTCCAGCGTTCATCGTCGGGGTGCACGGCGACCGCGGTGTCCGCGAGGATCGTCTCGGGCCTGGTGGTGGCGACGATGACGTCGGGGGTGCCGGGCGGCATCGGGTCGGCCCACGGGTAGCGCACGTAGCTCAGCTGGTCGGTGCGCTCGATGTGCTTCGATTCGAGGTCGGAGTACGTGGTGCCGCAGGTGAGGCACCAGTGGACGATCCGATTCGCGCGGTACAGGTGGCCGTTCTTGTAGAGCCGGATGAAGTGGGTCCGCACCGTGCGCTGCAGGTCGGGATCCATCGTGAAATGGACGCGGGTCCAGTCCAGGGAGCACCCGAGCATCCGGAGCTGTTTGTAGATCCGCGGCTTGTAATGCTCCATCCAGCGCCACATCTCGCCGAGGAACTGATCGCGGGTCAGCCCTTCCTGCGCGGCCGGCGCCTCAGGCCCCTTCTTCCTGGTGCCGAACTCCTTGGCGAGCTCCTTTTCGACGACGATCTGGGCGATGATCCCGGCGTGGTCCGACCCTGGGAGCCAGAGGGTCGGCTCGCCGCGCATGCGGTGCCAGCGGGCCATGAGGTCCTCGTAGCCGCCGAAGCTCAGGGCGTGGCCGAGATGCAGGTCGCCGGTCACGTTCGGGAGCGGCAGCATCATCACGAATGGCTTCTCGCCGGGGCGCTCTTCCGCCGGCGTGAAGAAGCCGGAGGTCTCCCACCAGTCGTAGAGGAACGTCTCGATGGCCCGGGCGTCGAAGTTCTTGCCGCGGTATTGCGTGACCGCCTGCGGTGCCTTCGCCATCGTCCGTTCCTCCTTTGGGAATCAAAATCGCCGCCGCCCGAACAGGACGACGGCGTCAGCCGCGTGGTACCACCTGAGTTCGCGGCCCCCTCTTCCATGAGAGAGAGAGAGAGAGAGAGACCGCCTCATCCGCGCTCTAACGGGCGCACCCGAGCCGGCTCACGAGTGACTTCCCGAGCCGCTGTGCCGCGGTCCGCTTGCAGCCCCGTTCTCGAATGGGGCGGACCTTCTCTCTCGGATGCGCTCGGTACTCTTCTCGGTCGTCGCCGGTATGCGCTCAGTTTAGCAAAGCTGGCTAGACGGCCCGGACGCGTCCCAGCTTCTTCTGCCGGTACATCGCCCGGTCGGCGGCGTCGACGATCGCATCGACGGAGGTGCCCTCGATGAGCGCCGGCGCGATCCCCCAGGCGATGGTCGGGACCTGCTGACCGCCGGGGATGGTCGAGCTCGCGATGTCGTCGGCGAGGCGACGCATGATCCGATCGGCCGCGAACAGGGGGGCGCCGGGAAAGACGACGCCGAATTCGTCGCCGCCGATGCGGGCCACGACGTCGTCGGTCCGAACTCCCGCCG
>JANLWM010000206.1:0-19443 GCA_031364525.1 Chloroflexota bacterium
GCGCCTCCGCCGCGACCAGACCCCGCCCTCCTGAGGTCGGGAGGGGGCCCGTCGCCCCCAGCGTCTGTTGGGCAAGTGCCGCAACGCCGAAAGTAGCGCTGGCGACAGGGACCCAGAAGCTGGCCGCCCAGCCGCGCTGCCACCCCACCTGTCCAACGATCCCGAGCGCAAGCACTGCGCATGACACCGCAAGCAGCGCCGTCATGCCCTGCGGACCGGCGATACCCAAGATGCTGTCGGCGGCGTCCGCGACGGCGAGCGCGCCCGCGAGTGCCGCGAACGTGCTGATGACCGTGCGCCATGTCGGTCGCGGGAGCAGGAACAGGATGAGGAAGGGGACCTGGAGGCCGTAGTAGACGACGCCGGTCCAGGTATTCGCACCCAGGAAGCTCAAGGCGAACGTGCCGCAGGTGAACATGGCCGCGAGGGATCCGATGCGGTCAACGACATCCGACCGGATCCGGTCCGCGAGCACAAGGGCCACACCCGCGATGAAGAAGAGCGGCACGAGCACGGGCCGGAGGTCGATCGACATGTCCCCATACACGGCGGCATTGTCGAACTGCTGTGGGATCGCCAGAAGCGCGGCACCGACAGCGATCTGGTTCAGTCCGAACATCAGCCGCAGCACACCACCGCCGGGGCGCCTCCGGCTGCTGAGAGCGCCGCCGGCCACCAGCGTGATCGCCAGGCCGCCGTACGAGATGAGCCCACTGAACACGGCGCTCCGGGCGAACTCCACGCCCAGGCCGGCGAACGGGAGGGCTCCGGCGACGAACACGAAGGGGGCCCGCCGCGCGGGGATGACGTCGAGCACGGTCAGGAGAGCGGCCGCGCCGGAGACCGCGAGGACCAGTGCCCACATGCCGAGGCTGGGATAGATCGCGGAGTAGATGGGCCCGCGGAACTGCGAAGGGGCGATCAACATGAGGACGCTCTCGGCGCTGGCCACGGCCGCGAAATACCACAGCAGCCCAACGAGCCCGCCGACGGGCGACGCCCGGAACAACGGATCGGCGCGGACCCGCGTCCGCGCTATTGCCGCCGATCGGGTCATCACGGCAGGCCGACCGATCCCGAGATCGCGCCGGCGAGGGCGTCGAGATCGAGGACCTTGTCAACGACCCCTCCCGCCACCGCAGCGCCCGGCATGCCCCAGACGACGGACGTACGCTCGCTTTGGGCGAAGACCATCCCCCCGGCCGCGTGAACCGCTGCCAGGCCCTCAACGCCGTCAGCGCCCATGCCCGTCAGGATCACCGAGAGCGAGCGCGAGCCATACGAAAGCGCGATCGACCGGAAGAGGAACGTCGCAGACGGCCGGAACCCCCCGATGGCCGGACTGGCGTCCAGCGCACAGACCCCCGGCGAGAAGACGGCCAGATGGTGATCATCAGGCGCGATGTAAAGGACCCCGGGCTGGAGCTCTTCGCCTTGGCTCGCGACGATCACGCGGAGGTTGCCACTCTCGTTGAGCCATTTCGCGAGCGCGGGCATGAAGCCATGGGCGTTGTGCTGGACGACGACGATCGGCACGGGTAGATCCGCCGGGAGGGCTGCGACGATCTGCGCCAAGGCCGCAGGCCCGCCGATCGATGCAGCTATTCCGATGATCGCGGGTCGGCTCGTGACCGTGGGTATCGGCGGCACATCGACCGTGGCCGGACCCACGAGATCGAAGCGCCGAACGACCTTCACGTCCGCGAGCGCCCGGATCTGGCCGAGGAAGCGCCGCCGCCCCGCGATGCCCGCCGCGTCCGCGAGGCCCGAGGGCTTGGCGGTGACGCCGAGCGCACCGGCGCGGAGAGCGTTGAGGCTCGCCGAAGAGTCTTCTGGGTTTGCGACGCCAGAGACGATCAGGATCGGGACCGGCGAGTCGCGCATGATGAGACGGGTGGCCTCGTAGCCGCTGAGGATGGGCATTTGGATATCCATCGTGATGATGCTGGGACGGAGAAGGCCGGCACGAGCGACGGCCTCGGCACCGTCGGTCGCTATCCCCACGACCTCCATGCCTGGCTCGGCAGCGATGGCGTCGACGATCACCTGGCGCGCGGTCGCGGAGTCCTCCGCCACGAGTACGCGGATCATGCGAGAAGCCCCCGCACAGTGTCGAGCAGCGTCGATTGGTCGAACTCGCCCTTCACGATGTACGCGTCCGCGCCCAGCTCCATGCCGCGCTGGCGATCACGGTCGGTACCGAGCGAGGTGACGAGGACGAACGGCACTCCCCGAAGGCGTGGCGAGTCGCGTACGGCCGCGCAGAGGTCGAGCCCATTCATCCGGGGCATGTCCACGTCACAGACGATCAGATCCGGTACGCGCAGCTGGAGACCCGACCACGCCTCGGCACCGTCCACCGCGAGCGCCACCTCGTACCCGGCGGTCTCGAGAATGCTGCGGAGCAGGCTGCGCGTGGTCGCGGAGTCGTCGACGACGAGCACGCGCGGGAGCGCGGCGTGCGCCGCCGCCTCTGCGCGCGGCGACGCCAGGGTGGACACCCCGATAGCAGGCGCCGCCACGAGCCGCGCAGCGTCGACAAGCAGAGCGATCTCGCCGTTGCCCAAGATCGCGGCGCCCACGATGAGGGGGAGCTCCTGCAGCCGCCGGCCGAGCGTCAGCATCACCAGGTCCCGCGCTTCGATCGCCTCATCGACAAGGAACGCGACCTCGCGGTCCTCCGAGGCGACGACCACGGCTACCGGAGCACCCTTCCGCGCGTGCACCGGGAGGCCGAGCGATGCCGCGAGGTCCTGTACCGGCACGGGTCGGCCCCCACTGTCGTCGACGAGGGTCAGCTGCCCCACGAGGCTGCGGAGATCCTCGGTCCGCACGAGGAAGGCACGCCGGACATCACGGCTCGGAAGCGCGAATGTGCAGCCACCGGAGTGGACGAGGACGGAATGTTCCGTTGCGAGACTGATCGGCACCTGCAGGATGAATCGGGTGCCCTGATCCGCGGCCCATTCGACGCGGACACGGCCGAGCATCGCTTCGATCGACGTACGGACCGCGTCAAGGCCGACACCGCGCCCGGACACTTTGCTGACGACCGCCTTCGTCGAGAATCCCGCCGAGAACAGGAGACGGCCGAGCGCCCCCGGGTCGCGCGGCGCGGGCAGACCCTGGTTCGCCGCGTGTCTGAGGACGGACCGTTCATCGACACCCCGGCCGTCGTCCGCCACAGCGACCTCGACCCGGTCACCCAGAAGCGTGGCCGACACCACGATCGTGGCGGAAGGCGCTTTGCCGACGCGTTCGCGATCCTCGGGGGCCTCTACCCCGTGATCGACCGCGTTCCGCACGAGATGACGGATCGGATCGCGGAGCCGGGACAGGATGGCGCGGTCGAGCTCGAGGTCTTGCCCAGCGATCTGAAGGTCGACCCGTTTCCCCGCCGCGTGGGCCAGGTCACGGACCATCCGGTCGAGACCGGCGCAGGCCAGGGCGAACGGCTGCAGTCTCAGTGTGCGCAGCCGTCCGTCAAGGACGCTCGCAACACGCTCGTGACCGTGGACCGCCTCGGATACCCGCGCGACCCGATCGGTCACCAACGTGTCAAGCGCGGCGAGCTGCTCCTCGACGCCCCGCTCCCCGCGCGCTGCTTTCCTCCATGCCCAGATGAAGCCCTCGAGGTCGCTCAGCGCAGCGCTCGCGACGATGAGCTGTTCCCGGGCCACGACCGCCTCGCCGGACAGGGCGACAAATCCATCGAGGACCTCCGTTCGCACCTGCACGGTCGTTTCCGTGCCGGTCGCGGCTTCCGGCGCACTGGCCCGCAAGGGAGGGATCGCCGCTGGTCGGGCCTCGGTCGCGCGCGGGATCGACACCCGCGACGGCGCCGAATTCAGAACGAGCGTTTCGGGGGCGTCGCCCGCTCGCAACCGGCGACCGGCATCAGTGAGAACGTCTGTGGCGGCAATGAGCGCTTCGATGAGCGACGCATCAAGCAGTCCCGCGTCGATGCGGGCGACCGCGAGCCGCGCCTCGAGATCGTGACAGAAGGATTCCAACGGGCGTGCGCCGACGGCATGGGATGCCCCTTTCAGGCTGTGCACGCTACGAAACACGCTGGCGGCCAGGTCGGAACGCAGCGAGGGTTCGGTCGTCCGTTCGAGGGCGAGGAGATCTGCCTCGAGTGCGGCGACGCGCTCGTCAAGCTCCTCAAGGAAGATCTCGAGGAGGCTCGGGTCGACCTCGCTCGCGCTGCTCACGCACGCTCCTTGAGGAGCTCGGTGAGGCGCTGGGCCATGAGGCTCAAGCCCTTGGCCGTCGCCTCCGTCTTGCGCGTCATCGCGAAGTTCTGCGCGGCCGCGTCGCCGATGTTGCGGATGGCCTGGGTGATCTGGGCCATTCCGGCCGCCTGCTGCCCTGCCGATGCGGCGATCTGCGTCGCCGGGATGGCCCCCGCTGCGACGGTCTCGGCGAGAGATGCGATCGTGGTGCCGGCCTCGGTCACGAGCGCCGCCGTCGATGCGGCGCTCCGGGTCCCCTGCTCCGTCGCCAGCACGGCCGCATTCGTGGCCCGCTGGATGTCGTCGAGGATCCCGCGGATCTGGACCGTCGCCTTTTTGGACTGATCCGCAAGAGACCGTACTTCGCTCGCGACGACAGCGAAACCCTTTCCGTGCTCCCCGGCATGCGCCGCCTCGATGGCGGCATTCAGCGCGAGCAGGTTCGTCCGCTCGGCGATGTCGCTCACCGCTGCCGTGATCTCGCCGATCGCCTGGGCGCGCTCGGCAAGCCCCAACGTGGACTGCGCGATCGCCTCCACCTGCTGGCGCAGCTCGTCCATC
Source organism: Chloroflexota bacterium (assembly GCA_031364525.1). Taxonomy (GTDB): domain Bacteria; phylum Chloroflexota; class Limnocylindria; order P2-11E; family P2-11E; genus UBA4735. The sequence continues at coordinate 4,797 of JANLWM010000206.1, forward strand.
CCCTTTGTCGCATCTTCCACGGCCTTTTGCCCGGCACTCGAGACTTCGAGCGACCGCTGCCCGTTCTCGGACACGATCTTTGCCCGCTCCGCGGCCTGAGCCGCGGTGACGGCGACCTCATCGATCGTCGCGGTCGTCTGGGTCAGGGACGCCTCCTGCTCTGATGCGCTGGCGGCGAGCGCCGTCGCCGTCGCGAGCAGCTCCAGCGCAGCGGCGGAAGCCGTCCGGGCCGTGTCTGCGACGGCGGCGAGCACCCCTTCCACGTCCTGCCGTGCTGCCGTCGCCGACGCTTCGGCCTTGCGCTGCGTCGCGATGAGGCTCTGGGTTTCGATGACGAGCTGCAGATCAAGGCTGATCACCCGGTAGAACGCGAGCATCGCGGCCCGCATCCGCGCGGAGCGCAGTCCAAAGTGCCGCCCGAGCAGGCGGTCGACCTCGCGAACGTACGTGAGATACGTCCCGAGCGACCAGCGCGGGGTGAGGCCGATGTCGGCGTTCTGCGCGCCGATCTCGAGCCGGCTCTCGACGTAGCTCGAATCGATCTGCGCGGCGAATATCGAGATGAAGTAGGCACGCTGCGCGGTCTTCAGGTCCTGCAGCGATCGTCCGGTCGAGTGCAAGAGAGTGTCCGCTTCTGGGAACGAGGTCAGATGGGCGTAGACGGCGTCAACGATCCCCGCTGCGTTCGCAAGGGCCCATGGCTGGAGCGAGCGCAGGATCTGGATATCGTCGTCGCTGAGCTCCGCCATTCGCCGACGGACCTCCCAGTCGCGGTCGTCGATCCCCAACTGATCGACGAGGCGGATGCCGGCCACGGTCGTGACGCTCATGTGACGCTCTCCTTCTGCTGTGTGCCGCTTTGGTGATCGGACCGCATGGCGACGCGCGCGCCCGGTGCACTTCCGAACAGGCTCTCGCTTGCCAGGAGGACCCCGCCGTCGAGCACCGCGATCGCATCGGCCGTCGTCGCCCTGACGTATCTGGTCTGGCGACCTGCGACCGCGCTGGCCGGGAGCAGCGAGTCAACACCGACCTCCAGCGACCCACGCAGCTCGTCCGCAGTGATCCCGAACTCCGCGCCGTTCTCACCGACCACAAGGACCCAGAGAGCATCGCGGAGTCGCTCTCCCTCGATCCCAAGCGCACTCGGGAGGTCGATCAGCGCGAGGATCTCGCCTTGATAGGTAGTGACGCCACGAACGACAGTGGGGGCGCCCGGGACGACCGTGAACTGTCGGAGCCGCACCACCTCGCGAACGAATCTCGATTCGATCGCAAATACGTCGCTGCCCACGCGGAATGAGACAAGGTTGAGGAGCTCTCCGGCGCTCTGACTGATGGTCTGCCTGGCAAGCTCCGCCGCTCGCGCCACGAGTATCGTCCGGTCGTCAGGCGCGATCACGGTCTGTCCACCAAGGCGATGCACGACTCGACGGAGCGCCGCAGTCCACCAACACGCTCACCGTCCGCGAGGGCCACCAGGTCCGTATCGGCGCGCAGAACGAGCTGCGCCCGCACGCGACGGTACGCGCGGCGCGCCCCGCGCAGATCTCCCGTATGCCGGAGCGCAGCTCCGAGCGCGATACCGGCTACGACGAGGTCGGGGTCGAGGTAGCACGCGCGCCGCGCGGCCGCGGCGGCGGGCAGGGGCCGGCCACGCTCGAGCAGGATGATCGCCGAGAGGTAGTGAAGCTCGGCGCTGAACGGCATCGTGTCGAGGCTCGCGGCGACCAGGTCCTCAGCAGCGGTGTGCTTGCCGGCGTCTGCGAGAGCGCGGACCGCGGCAACGAGATCACCCGCAGGGACGGTCGGGCGGATAGCACGAGCAGGCGGGTCGACCGGCGCCGTAGGACGAGAGGGCTTGGTCGAGGGCATGACGTGGACGGTGCGGGGTCGCGTGGGCGGCGGCCGGTGTTCGGATGACGGCATCGCGATCGCATTGCCGACGGTGGCCCCATCGCTGCGGCGATAGAGAAGGCGCTGGTCGCGGCTGAACACCAACTCGAATGGCGCGTGCTCCGCGAGTCCGGGATCGGACGCTCCGGCCACCAGCCACCCGCCGGGAGCGAGCGCGTCATGGAGCCGGCGCGCGACCGACGCCACTGCCCCGGGCGTCAGGTAGATCAGCACGTTCCTGCAGAAGATCACGTGCATCCCCACGATGCCCGAACTGACCGACGGATATGTCGGGGCCGCGAGATTCAGCCATTCGAACCGGACGCGCTGCCGAAGCTGCTCCGTCGGACGTCGCACCATGCCCGCCGCCTCGAAATAGCGGTCGCGAAGCTCCTCAGCCTCGCCGCGGAAGGACCACTGTCCATAGGCGCCGCTCTCCGCGCGCCGCAGCGCGGTACGTGAGATATCTGTGCCAAGGACGGGGAAGGTCCCGTCGACCCCTGCTTCGGCGAGGGCGATCGCGAGGGAATATGCCTCCTCCCCCGTCGCGCAGCCCGCGCTCCACGCCCGCAGGGCAGGCCCATAGCGCGAAACGAGGCCCGGCAGGATCTCGGATGTGAGGGCTCGAAACTGCGCCGGATCCCGGAAGAAGTACGTTTCGCCCACCGTGACGTCGGCGACGAGGTCGTCGAGACATCCCCTGTCGGATTCCACCAGCGCAGCAAGGCGCTCCTCGCTGCCACCGGTCAACCGCTCCGCATGTTCTCTCACAGCACGTGAAAGGTCGATCTGTCGGGCGACAGACCACGTCAGGCCCGCTTCGCGCGCAAGGAGCGCGGCGATGCGTTCGACCCCACTTCCCGCAGGCGCCGTACCGAGCGCGAGAGTCACGCGGGCACCGCGCCATCGATCGCGGCATCCAGCGCGAATAGCTCGTTCGCGCTGAGGAACGCGACGAGGTCGTGGATGACGATCACACCATCCGCCAGCATCGCGACGCCGGCGACGTGGGTCGTCCCAGTCACGATCGAGGAGGCGGCGAGGATGTCGCTCGGCGCCAGCCGAGTCAACTCGACCACTTGATCGACAGGGAACGCCGCGAGCCTTCCGTTCGCGCGCGCCACAACCAGATGGTCCGACGCCCGAAGCGGTCGGTCCGCGTGACCCAGCCGTCGTCGGACGTTCAGCACCGGAATGAGCTCTCCCCGCACATTCAGGATCCCTTCGACGATGTCCGGGGCATTCGGCAGCCGCGTCGGCAGTGCCGCGCGATGCACTTCGCGGACGTCCTCGACCGCGAACGCCACCCGGTCGTCGTCCAGCGCCACGATCAGCAGCTCACGCATCGGGCCAACACCATTCGCAACGCCGTTCATTGCGGGGCGTTCGCGAGCACGGGTCCCGTTGCCCCGCGGCGCGACCGAGCCCACTCGACCACCTCGCCTGCGACCATGGGGCGCGCAAGATGGTGCCCCTGCGCGTGATCGCAGCCGAGCGTGCGCAGGTCCTCGAGCGGGGCGGCGCCCTCGACCCCCTTTGCGACGGTGACGTACCCCAATGTGTGCGCAAGATCGATCGTTGCTCGCGCGAGGGCGCTCGAGCCTCGACCCGCCGCCACGTCACGAACGATCGACATGTCGAGCTTGACCGTGCTCAAGGGAAGACGCCCGAGCTCCGCGATGGACGCGCCGCCACTGCCGTAATCGTCGACGGCGAGCGACAGCCCGAGACCGGCAAGACGATCGAGCCGCCCACGAGCGCGAGATGGGTCGGCGGTGACCGTCCGCTCACTCAGCTCCAGCGCGAGGTCGGTCGCCTGCAGTCCATGCGTGTTCAGCTTCGCGACGATCCGTTCCGGAAGGGTGTCGTCGGCCAGATCGCTCGCCGAGAGATTGACCGAGACCGGTATGTGGAGGCCCGCTTCCCGCCACTCGGCGCAATGACCGAGCGCCAGGTCCAGCACGCGATCGCTCAACGCGGCGCTCAGTCCATTGGCCGCCGCGAGCGAGACGAATTGCCTGGGGACGATCGTGCCCCGGACCGGATGGTGCCAGCGGGCCAGCGCCTCGACCCCACACAGCTCCCCGGTATCAAGCGCGACGATCGGCTGGAACTCCACGCTGAACTCCCCCGTCGTGCTGTTCAGAGCGTGCGCGAGCTCGCTCGCGAATATCTGCCGGCGGCTCGCCACGTCGTCCAGGTCGAGGGCATAGACCTGACGCCCCGATCCGCTGCGTTTCGCCAGGAACATCGCCACGTCGGCGCAGCGCACGAGCTCGTCGGCGTCGCGGCCATGTTGCGGCGACGCACTGATGCCGATGCTGGCGCGGACCTCCAGCGGCACGCCCTCGACGTCGAACGGGCGAGCGAGGGCCCCCGTCACACGGTCGGCCGCCTGACCGGCCATCGCAAGACCGCCGTTCGGCAGCACGATCGCGAACTCGTCGCCTCCAAGGCGACCGAGCGTGTCGGATGCGCGCAGCGTCTGGCTCACCCGGACGCCAACATCGCGGATGAGCTGATCCCCTGCCTGATGCCCGTGGAGGTCATTGATCTCCTTGAAGCGATCCAGGTCGAGGAACAGGACGGCGACCTCGCCCCGATCCCGTTCGGCCGCGCGCAATGCCTGATCCAGGCGATCTCGGAGGAGGACCCGGTTGGGGAGACCGGTCAGCGCGTCAGTGACGGCAAGACGGTCCAGCTCCGCGGTGGTGCGCTCGTGCTCGGTGATATCGATGAGCGCGCACGCGAGGCCCCGGGTCTCTTTCCCCTGCGGCGAGGGCGTGATGCGGAGCTCGAGGATCCGGTCCGCCGCCTCGATCCGGGCCATCGCTTCACGCCCACCGAGGGCGAGGTCCAAGGCGGCGAGGGCCGGGAGATGGTCCACCAAGAGGTCGCGGAGGGGCCGGCCGAGCGGCAGCACGGCGTCCGGATGCAGCGCGGCGAGGGAGCTTCCCTCGGCGAATGTGATCGCACCGGATCCATCGGTGGCGAAGACGGCGATCGGCAGGTTCGCGACAACGAGACGCAGCTGCAGATCCCGCTCGGTGAGCGCCCGGGTCGCCTCGGAGACGCGGCGTTCGAGGGTCCGTGCGTAGTCGTCGAGCGCCGCGTGGGCGACCGCGAGCTCCGAGTCCCGCTCGCGGAGGCGCAGATTGGCGGCAAGAGCGTCCTGCGTCGTGGACGCCAGGATCTCTGCGATCTGGCCGGGGTTGCTCCGGACCTCGACCTCATGGCCGGCGAACGTCGCGACTTGCAGCCTGTCCTGGGGCTGGAAGTGGTTCAGGGGAGACTCCGCGCGCGTCCGGCGAGCACGCTCCAACGTCCGCACCACTCGTTCGAGGAGGACCTCGGGATCGAATGGCTTTCCGACGAAGTTGTCGGCGCCGGCTTCGAGGCTCCGCACCACGTCCTCCGCGTCGGTGACCGAGGTGAGCAGGATGACCGGCAACGATCCGCCGAACTGATCCTTCAACGCCCGGCAGAGCTCGAAGCCGTCCATCAACGGCATTCGAACGTCCGTGATGACGAGATCGAACCCGCCGCGCTGGGCACTGGCCAGACCGGCCCGCCCGTTCCGAGCCACATCCACGACGTACCCCGCCGCGACGAGCGCCGAACGCGTGAAGACCGCCTGCGTGGGACTGTCCTCGACCAAGAGGATGCGTGCCGGAACGCCGGGGTCTGTCGTCTCAGGGCGAGCCGCAGGCGTCACGCCCACGCCGTCCCAGGGCGACCGTGGGTGAATGAGCTGCCCAGAACATCCAAAGCTCACTGTCCTTCGGTTGCGCCAAATATGTACCCAGTGCTCGCTCGGTAGATGATGTGCCGTCGCCAGGTGGTCTTCATGACAGTTTCGTCATCCGGGTACAGGCGTCCTACCCAATGCTGGCGCAATGAAGACCGCCTGGATCTCGACCGCCGGCCTCGCGGAACAGCTGTCCGCAGCCACCCGCGACGGTGTAGCGGTCATCGGACCGACCGGGGCCCTCCTCTTTTGGAACGCGGCAGCGCAGGCGATCACCGGGTGGTCCCGCACCCAAGCGGCCACCTACGTCCTGACGGCGATCCCAGATGGGCTCTCTGAGATCCGCGCGGGTAAATGGGCGGACACCCGCCGATTCCGGTTCCAACTCGGTGCAGACGAGCATGTGGCGCTGCTGTTCGCGGACGCGACGGCGCAGATCGAGCTCGCCGAGGCGAATCGGAAGCTCGCGACCGTCGGGCTCGTGCACCCAACGACGGGTTTCCCCGGTCGCGAGCTCGCCATCGACCACCTCAGCCGATCCCTCTCATTGGGACGTCGCGATGACCGAGCGGTCGGCATCCTCGCGGTCGGGCTCACGCCACCTGCCGCGACCGGTGTCGAGGTCATCGTTGCGAACGATCTGGTCAGGCAGGTGGCCCGCCGCCTGACGATCGCCACACGGACAAGTGACTTCGTCGCGCACACGGGGGAATGGACGTTCTCGATCATCCTCACCGCGATGACCGGCGGAGCGGACTCAGCGATCGTCGTGACCGCTCGGCTGCTCCTGATGCTGTCTCAGCCGTTCGTCGCAGGCGGTCGTGAGCGGACCCTCGCGACGGCGATCGGCGTTTCGCACGGGCCCGACCAAGACGTAGGCGCAGTTGCTCTTCTCGAGCGGGCGGAGGATGCGATGCGCGAAGCGCGGTCGGGTGGTTTGGCGTACCGAGTGTGGCGGTCGCAGGCTGGGTAGCGACGTGAGCGATCAAGAAGACCGATGACCTCGCGGTCTGTTCGAACTCGGGTCCGCTAGCCGTCCGCGAGGATCGCCCCGGTCACGACGTTTGTTCCAGGGGAAGCCGCACGGTCACCGTCGTTCCGGAGCCTTCGGTGCTCTCCACGCTGATCGTCCCACCATGCTGCTCGACCATCCGTCGTGCGGCCTCCAATCCGATGCCGGTGCCCTCCACACCCACGACATTGGAGGCGCGATAGAACCTCGTGAACAGCCGCGGGATGTCGCTGGCGGGGATCCCGATGCCCCGGTCACGCACTGCGACGACCGCCCAGTCAGCCGAGCCCTCTCGATCGGGGCTGATCGAAACGGTGATCTGACCTTTCTCCGGGCTGTACTTCACGGCGTTCGTGACCAGGTTGGTGAGTACACGCTCGATCCGCACCGGATCCCACCTGCCGATCAATGTCGGCGTCACTGTCTCGATTTCGACGGAGTGCCGCGGTGCACGGCGCGTGGTGCTCTCGACGACCGCGCGGACCAGCGCGACGAGATCGGTCTGGCGGCGGTCCAGGCTGAGGGACTGACCAGATTGGAGCCGGGCCACATCCAGCAGCTCGTTGATGAGGTCGTTCATCCGGGTGGCCGACCGGTCGACCTCACTGAAGGAGGCTGCGACCCCGGGTGGGAGTGCGTCGCCGAATCGCCGCTTCATCAGCTGGAGATGGCCTTTGATGGCGGTGAGCGGCGTTTTCAGGTCGTGAGCCGCAGCGGACAGGAAGTCATCGCGTAGCTGCAGGGCCTGTCGCACTTCAGCCAACGCAGTCGTCTGCACCGCTTCCAGCCGGCGTCGGGAGCTGATGTCACGAACGAACGCCGTGAAGCTCAGCCCGGCACTCGTCCGGACCGGCGAGATCGCGAGCTCGATCGGGAACTCGTGCCCGTCGGCATGCAGCGCCTCGATCTCGATGCGTTTCCCGATGACCCGCCCCTCCCCCGTTTCCAGAAAGCGACGCAGGCCATCGCGGTGGCTCTTCCGGTAGCGCTCCGGGATGATCGTGGCCGCCATCTCTTGACCGAGGATGTCGCCCCGCTGGTAGCCGAAGGTCTCTTCGGCGCTCGGGTTCCAGTCGGTGATGCGGCCGGTGGTGTCCATGGCGATGAGGGCGTCGAGCGCGACGTCCACCGTCGCCCGCAGGCGGGTCTCGGAGTCGCGAAGGCGAGATCCGGCCGAATCTACCGCTGATGATTCCCGCGCCCGGGCCGCGCTCCGCTCGGCCCGCACGAGTCGTTCGCGCAGGATGCCGGTCAGCGCCGCGATCGCCATGGTGCCGAGCACGATCGAGACAAGGCGGGCCTGATCGCTGGGCGTGTATGTGAAGGGCTGACCCGGAATGGCGAAGTAGTACGTCGAGAACCCGATGGCGAGCGCGGCGCTCACGAGGGCAGGCCGGAGGCCGCCGACGTAGCCAGCGAATGTCACCGCGATCAGGAAGATCGGCGCCGGATTCTGGATGCGGACGACCGCGGCATCCAAGACGACGAACACAAGCAGCACGACGGCCGTGAGTGCGGGCCCCGCGAACTGACCGGTAGACGCTCGCATGACGCCATAGTCTGCAGAACCCCGGGCCGATGCGCCCGAACGCATATCCCCTGTTACCGCCTCTTGGGATCGAGCGCGTCGCGGAGGCCGTCGCCCAAGAGGTTGAAGCCGAGCACGGCGACCATGATCGCGAGACCGGGGAAGATCGCGAGGTGCGTCGCGAACTCGAGGTACTGGCGGCCCTCGTTCAGCATGACCCCCCACGAGGGCGCCGGCGGTTGCGCGGACAGGCCGAGGAACGAAAGCGCGCCCTCCGTGAGCACCGCCCACGACAACGCAAGGCTGATCTGCACGATGAGCGTCGAGAGAAGGTTCGGAACGATGTGGCGCGCCACGATCCGCACGGGACGAGCGCCGATCGCCCGCGCGGCCTCCACGAAGTCGAGCTCCTTGATGGAGAGCACGGGGGCGCGAACGACCCGAGCGAAGATCGGCGTATAGACGACGGCGATCGCGATGATCACGTTCTTCGGATCCGCCCCCAATGCGGCGACGATGCCGAGCGCCAGAAGGATCGCAGGGAAGGCGAACAGGACGTCCATGACCCGACCGAGGACGAGGTCGAACAGCCCGCCAACGTATCCCGCCGCGAGCCCGACCACGCCGCCGACCACGGTGGCCCCTGCGACCGAGAGGACGGCGACCTGCATCGAGAGTCGCGCTCCATAGAGCACACGGCTCAGCAGATCCCGGCCCAGCGCGTCGGTACCGAACGGGAACTCGCGGGTCGGGGCGGCGAGCCGCTGCGATGAAAGTGCGAGCGGGTCGCGAAGCGGCAGCAGATCGACGCCGATCGCGACAAGCGCATACAGCACGACCATCGCGAGGCCGATCGCCGCGACCGGCTCTCGAGTGAGCGCCCGTGCCGTCGCGCGGAAGCCATGCGCATCGCCGGTCAATGGGCTACCCAAGGCGGATCCGGGGATCCAGATATCCGTAGAGCGCGTCAACGACGATGTTCACGGCGACGAAGAGGATCGCGATGCCAAGGACTGCGCCCTGAACGAGCGCGTAATCGCGCTGAACGATGGCGGTCAAGAGCATCCGGCCGACACCGGGCACCGAGAAGATCTCCTCAACGACCACGGCCCCACCGAGCAGCTGCCCGACCTGGATGCCCAACAGCGTCACCACGACGATGAGCCCGTTCTTCAGGACGTGCCGGCGGACGATCACGGGCGAGGCAAGGCCCTTGGCCGTCGCGGTGCGCACGTAATCCATGCCGAGGACGTCCAGCATCGCCGACCGCGTCATCCGCATTGTCGCGGCAGCCAGGGCGAGGCCGAGCGTGATCGCGGGAAACAGCAGCAGCCGCAGGTTGCCAAGGGGGTCCTGGGCGAACTCGACGTATCCACCCGTGTTCGGCAGCCAACGGAGGTAGAGGGAGAAGATCACGATGATCAGCGTGCCGAGCCAAAAGCTCGGCATCGACAACGCAAGCAGGCCGCCGATCCGGGCGATGACGTCCAGCCGCGAGTGCGGGCGCAGGGCCGATAACAGCCCGAGCGGCACGCCGACCGCGACCGCGATGAATGCCGCGGCGCCGGCGAGCTCGAGGGTCGCGGGCAGCCGCTGCGCGATCTCCACCAGCACCGGGCGACCGGTGCGGATCGAGTAGCCGGCGTCGCCATGGAGGAGGGCGGTCAGCCAGGTCCAGAACTGCACGTGCAGCGGCTGATCCAGACCGAAGTAGGAGCGCAGGCTCGAGAGCTGCTCCGGGGTCAGCGCAGTGGACGTACCGAGCCGCGCCGCGATCGCGTCACCGGGGATGAGCCGGATGAACGCGAATGTGAGGAGCGACACGCCGAGCAGCGTCGGGATCGCGCCGGCCAGCCGTCGCGCCAGATACCGCCCCATGCCCTAGTCGCGCGATCGTGGGAGGCCGCAGCCTCCCGCGATCCCTACTTGTCCAGCCAGGTCTGCCGCAGGTAGATGACCGACCCCGTCGGAAGGTGGATGAATCCCTTCGTCGTGGAGAGTGTCGCGACGTAGTCGCGCCCGACGTAGAGCCAGATGAACGGCACGCCGTTCACGAGCTCCTTCTGGGCGGTCGCGTAGAGCTCCTTGCGCTTCGCGACGTCGGTCGAGGCGCGAGCCTGCTTGAGGGCGTCGCTCGACGCCGGATTCTTGTAGCTCGTCACGAAGTTGAGGTTCCCGTCGTCCGTGAAGTACCGGAACATGTAGAAGTCCGGGTCGGGGCCGCCACCGTTGAGGCCGGGGGCCATGTCAAAGTCGGCCTTCAGCCAGCGGTCGACCCACTGGGTGAACTCCAGGGTCTGGATGTTCATCTTCACGCCGATCTCGGCGAGCTGCGCCTGCACGAGCTGCGCGATGTCCTTCGCGTACGTCGGCTCGGTCGTCTGGGTGAGCATCGTGAATTCGATCGGCCCGACGTTGGCCTCCTGGAGGAGCTGCTTCGCCTTCGCCACGTCCCTCGTGTACAGCGGGTACTGGGACGTTGGAAGGGCGTAATTCGAGAGTCCCGGGGCGACCGGGCCGGTCTGCTCACCCTCACCGAATGCGACCGCGTCGATGATCGCCTTTCGATCGATCGCGTAGGCCATCGCCTGCCGGACCTTCACATTGTCGAACGGCTTGCGTTTCGTGTTCACGAACAGGAGGTTGTAGCTGAGGCTCGGCTTGGCATCGAGCGTGATCCCGCTCTCGCCACGCATCGTGCGGGCGACCTTTGCGTCGACGACGATGCCGAAGTCCGCGGCCTTCGTCCGAAGGGCAGCGGTGATCGCGGACTCATCCGGAACGACGTTGATCCGGATGCCGTCGAGGTACGGCTGGCCTGCGACGTAGTAGTCCTTGTTCGCCTCGAACCGCATGAAGTTGTCCGGTACCCATTCCGCGAGCTTGAATGGCCCGGAGCCGATCGCCGTCTCCTTCTTGGAGAGGTCCGCATTCGCTTCGCCGAGCTTCTTCGAGACGATGCCGGTGTTCGGATGGGCCATATACGCAAGGAGCGCGGCGTTCGGGGCCTTCAGATTGAAGACGACCGTGGTCGCATCGGGCGCGGTGATCGTGTCGACATCGGCGAAGAACGACCGCGCGACCGCCGCGGTCTTCGGGTCGATGATCCGCTCGAAGGTGTACTTCACGTCCGCGCTCGTGAGCGGGTCCCCGTTGTGGAACTTCACGCCGGAGCGGATCTTGGCCGTGACGGTCTTCCCGTCCGACGACGTCGTCACCGACTCCGCGAGGTCGGTCTGCACGCCGAGGTTCTCATCGAGGCGCATCAGGTAGCTGTAGACGAGCTCGAACACGCGGGCAGAGGTGAACGCCGGCACCTTGTGCGGGTCGAGGTTCGTGACCTCGCCTTGGCGCGCGAGGATGAGCGTGCCGCCGCGCTTGGGCTGACCGGTCGTCCCACCCTGGCCGGACGGCGCAGCCGGTGTGCATGCAGCCATCACGATGGCCGTTGCGAGGACAGACGTTATTCCGAGCTTCAGACCACGCATCAATGGACCCTCCCGCGCTGCGTTGGATAGTACCCGTCGGTGCCCCGCTACGACCGCCAGTCCAGGACCACCTTGCCGCACTCGCCGGAGCGCACCACCTCGAACGCCGTGGCGAAGCTCGCCGCGGGAAAGCGGTGCGTGATGATCGGCGTGATGTCGAGCCCGCTCTGCAGCATGGCGCCCATCCGGTACCAGGTCTCGAACATCTCGCGTCCGTAGATCCCCTTCAGGGTGAGGCCGCGAAAGATGACGAGCGTCCAGTCGATGGCGATCTCGGCGCCCGGGATGCCGAGTAGCGCGACTCGGCCGCCGTGATTCATCCCCGCCAACATCGAGCGCAAGGCCTCGCCGCTCCCGGACATCTCAAGGCCCACGTCGAAGCCTTCCTGCATCCCGAGCTCGTGCATCGTCGCCTGAAGGTCGGTCTTCGTGTAGTCGACGGCGAGCGTCGCGCCCATCGTGCGTGCGAGCGCGAGCCGGTACGGATTGCTATCGGTCACCGCGACATAGCGCGCGCCTGCGAAGCGGGCGACCGCCGCGGCCATGACGCCGATCGGCCCGGCGCCGGTGATCAGCACGTCCTCCCCCACCAGGTCGAACGACAGGGCGCTGTGCACGGCGTTCCCGAGCGGGTCGAGGCAGCATCCGATCTCGTCGGGCATCCCCGGCGGAAGCGCGTAGGCGTTCACGGCGGGGACCGCGACGTACTCGGCGAAGGCCCCATCACGCTGCACGCCGATGCCGACGGTGTTGCGGCAGAGGTGCCGTCGACCGGCCCGGCAGTTGCGGCAGTGCCCGCACGTGACATGGCCCTCGACCGCCACCCGCGCGCCCACGGTGAAGCCGCTCACCTCGCTCCCGACCTCTTCGATGGCCCCCTCGAACTCGTGTCCGATCACGAGCGGGACGGGGACGGTCTCCTGGGCCCAGTGATCCCAGTTCCAGATGTGCAGGTCGGTGCCGCAGATCGAGGTGTGGTGCACGCGTACAAGAAGATCGTTCGGACCGATCGAGGGTCGCGCGACCTCTTCCATCCAAAGACCCGCCTCGGCCCGGCTCTTCACGAGGGCCCGCATCAGATGACGCCCAGCTCCCGGCCGACCGCGGCGAACGCCTCGACCGCCCGGCCGACCTGCTCGGTCGTGTGTGCCGCCGTCAGCTGGACCCGGATCCGGGCGCTGTCCTTGGGGACGACCGGGTACGAGAAGGCGATGACGTAGATCCCCTTGGCCAGCAGGCGCTCCGCAATGGTCGTCGCGAGCACCGCGTCGCCGAGCATCACCGGCACGATCGGGTGGTCGCGGCCGGCGAGCCGGAACCCATTCGCGGTCATCCCGTCCCGGAACTGGCGGGCGTTCGCGAAGAGGCGCTCGCGCAGGTCGCCCACCGTCTCCAGCAGATCGAGGACGGCGATGGAGGTCGCGGCGATCGCGGGCATCAGCGAATTCGAGAAGAGGTATGGCCGCGACCGCTGCCGGAGGTACTCGATGATCTCGCGACGCCCGCTCGTGTAGCCGCCCGAGGCGCCGCCGAGCGCCTTCCCGAGCGTGCCGGTGAGGATGTCGATCCGGCCGAGCACCCCGGCGTGCTCGTGCGAGCCACGTCCCGACGGACCCATGAAGCCGACCCCGTGCGAGTCGTCGACCATGACGAGCGCGTCGTGGCGATCCGCGAGGTCGCAGATGGCGCGCAGATCGGCGACGACCCCATCCATGGAGAACACCCCGTCGGTCGCGATGAGCCGGCGCCGGCAATGCCGGGCTGCAGTGAGCTGCCGCTCGAGATCGGCCATGTCGTTGTTCGCGTACCGGAACCGCTGGGCCTTCGAGAGACGGACGCCGTCGATGATGCTCGCGTGATTCAGGGAGTCGGAGATGACCGCATCGTCGGCACCGAGCAGGGTCTCGAAGAGCCCGCCGTTGGCATCGAAGCACGAGCCGTAGAGGATCGTGGCCTCTGTGCCGAGGAATCGGGTGAGGCGTCCCTCGAGCTCCTGATGGATCGACTGCGTCCCGCAGATGAAGCGGACCGAGGACATCCCGTAGCCCCACCGATCGAGCGCCGCGTGCGCGGCCGCCACGACGCGGCTGTCGTCGGACAGCCCGAGGTAGTTGTTCGCGCAGAAATTGAGCACGTCCTGGCCGGTGTCGAGCCGGACCGACGATCCCTGGGCCGACGCGATGACCCGTTCTTCCTTGTAGAGACCGTCCGCCCGGATGCCGGCGAGCTCGTCCTGAAGCTGCTTGCGGATCGCGTCATTCATCCTGGTGGCCCACCGGGCGGAGCCTAGCCGAGCGTGCTGGCACACTTAGCCACGTCATGACCGAGAAACAGCCATCCGACATGCAGATCCTCGAGGCCGAACGAGACCGGCTCGCGCAGATCGTCGACATCCTCCCGATCGGCGTCGTCCTGATGGATACGACCGGTAAGGTCACGCTCGAGAACCAGCTGACCCGCGATCTCTTCCAGCGGACCGACGCGCCGGCGCCTGGCCTGACGGGCGCGCTGGCCGGGGCGCTGACCCGCGCGGACGGGTCCGCCTACGCGCTCGCGGATGCGCCGATCGCGCGCTCGCTTCGTGGCGAGGAAGTGCGCGGCGAGCTCGTCCGTTATGCCCGCCGCGATGGACGGCGGTTCGACCTCCTGACGAATAGCTCGCCGCTCCGCGATGGGGCCGGCGCGATCGTCGGCGCCGTCGCGGCATACGAGGATGTCACCGTGATGTCCGAAGCCCAGCGCGAGCGGACGGCGTTCTTCGCGATGGCCAGCCATGAGCTCAAGACGCCGGTGACCGCGATCCGGGGGCAGATCCAGCTTGCGCTCCGGTTCGCGCAGCGCGGGACCGCTGACCTCGTGGCGACCGCGCTCTCCCGCGCCGACGACCAGGTCCAGCGCCTCACATCGCTCATCGATGACCTTCTCGATGCGGCACGCCTCGATGTCGGGCGATTCGACATCGTGCTCGCGTCGAC
>JANLWM010000224.1:0-18642 GCA_031364525.1 Chloroflexota bacterium
CCCGGCACGAGGTGACGGTCGCTGGTCGACCGGTGGCGCTTCGGGCGAAGGAGTTCGAGCTCCTGCAGGCGTTCTGCCGCCAGCCCGGCATCGTGCTCACCCGCGACAAGCTGTTGGAGAACGTGTGGGGCTTCGCGTTCCCCGGAGAGACGCGGACCGTCGACGTCCACGTGAAGCAGCTGCGCGACAAGCTGAATGGCGCGACCGCGAAGATCGAGACGGTCTGGGGAGTCGGATACAAACTCGTTCCGCCGAACTCGTGAGGCGAAGCCGATACAAGCTGGTCCCGCCGACCCAACGGTGAGACCGCTCAGCAGCATCGCCGGCCGGCTCTTCCTGTCGTACCTCGCGGTCGTCGCGATCGGTTTGCTGGTCGCGGCCATCACGATCGGGGGCCTGCTCTTCCGCTACGAGAACGATGTGACGCGGATCCGCCTGCAGGAGCTCGCTGCGCCGCTGCAGACCGCGATCCAGACCGCCGTCCGCAATGGACAGCAGCCTCGCGACGCGGTCCTCGCGATCGCGGAGCAGGCACAGGCCGCCAACGCCCGGCTGCTGATCGTGAGTCCGGGGACCAACCCGCAGACCGCTAACGCACAGCGGCGCGTGCTCGTCGACAGCGAAGGCACCCTCGTGAACACACGCCTCCCGCTCACCGACGCAACGGGGATCGGGCAGTTCACCGACACGAACGGCGAGGTCTGGATCTTCGCCCAGCAGCAGCTCCGCGTCGCGGCGCTTGGCGCGGGAGGCCAGGGCTTCATCGTGGTCGCGCGCCCGCGGGCGGTATTCGCGGACGTGATCAAGGCGCTGTTCCCGTCGCTGATCATCGCCGGGCTCGTCGCCGCGGGTTTCGCACTCCTGGTGGCCGGACTTCTGGCGCGCACCATCACCCTGCCGCTCCGCCGTCTCGTCGGCGGAGTGCGCGCGTTCACGTCGGATCACACGGCGCGCGTGCCGCTCTCCGGACCGAGCGAGGTCCGCGAGCTCGGGGGCGCGTTCAACGAGATGGCGGTCGAGATCGAGCGCGCGCGCGCGAGCGAGCAGTCCTTCCTGGCGGATATCTCGCACGAGCTCCGGACCCCGCTGACATCGATCCACGGGTTCGCGCAGGCCATCGTCGACGGCGAGGCCCGCGACGATGGCATCCCGCGCGCGGCCGAGATCATCCAGCGCGAGTCCCGTCGCCTGGTGCGGATGGTGGAGGGGCTGCTCCAGGTCGCGAAGCTGGAGGCCGGCGTGCAGCGACTGGCGCGCGACGCGGTCAGCGCGTCCGACCTGCTCCAGGCCGCGATCGCCGCACTCGACGTGCAGGCCCGCGAGGCTGGCGTCGCATTCGATGTCCGCTCCGGTCCGCTGCCCGTCGTCGGAGATGCAGACCGGCTATCGCAGCTCTTCATCAATGTGCTCGACAACGCGGTGCAGCACTCTCCCCGCGGCGCGACCGTCACCGTCGACGGAGCCCAGCAGGATGGCAAGGTCGTGGTCCGGGTCCGCGACCAGGGCACCGGTCTGCAGCCCGGCAGCGAGCGCCGGCTGTTCGCGCGGTTCTGGCGCGGCGACAACGCCGCCGCCCGGAGCGGCGCAGGTCTTGGACTCGCGATCGCTCAGGCCATCGCTCAGGCCCACGGAGGCTCGATCGAGGCCCATAACGCCCCAGGGGGCGGCGCCGAATTCGCGATCCATCTGCCCGCCGCCCCGTCTTCATAGACTCGTCCGATGTTCGGTGGGACGGTGCGCGGGAAGACGACGACGCTGCGGGTGCCGCGTGACGCGGATCTCGACGCGCACAAGCGCTGGGCCGCCGACATGCGTGTCCGGCGGGCCGGCCCGATCGGCCGCTGGCACGAGCCCGCCGCATCGGACACCTGGAAGGAGCGGTGGACCGAGCAGGCCAAGGACAAGACCTCGGTGCTGTGGTCCATCGACGCCCCAGACGCTGCCGAGCAGGCGGTCGGGTACATCCGGATCCGCTTCGAGGGTGCACCGCACTCGGACAAGGTGCTGCTCGACCAGTTCGTCATCGACCCGGACCGCTCGGGGCGGGGCTACGGGTGGGACGCGGCCCTGACCCTCCATCGCTGGATCTTCGATTACATGCACCTGCGCATGGCGGTGGTCGACCGGATCGCCGCGGACGACGTTGGCCGCCAGCGGATCCTCGAGAAGCTCGGGCACCAGCGCTTCGGTCATGGGCACCACGTGTATTACCGGGACGGCGCGTACGTCGATCAGTACCTCTACCAGATGGAGCTTGAGGCGTGGGACGACCGTTGGTCCGGCGAGCGCGAGTATCCGCCGCTGGGCGACGAGAAAGCGCTCTAGAGATGTTCGGACCGCGGCTCGAGGGCGCGAATGGCGTCGCGCTGCGCACGCCGACCCTTGAGGACCACAAGACATTCGTGCACTGGATGCTCGAACCGGAGGCGACCCGGTTCTGGGGCGGCCGGATGTTCGACATCCGCGACGAGGCATTCGCGGAACGGCACACGAAGGACGCTGAATCGCAGAACAGCGTGACGTGGTCGATCTCTTTCGAGAACGAGACGGTCGGGTTCACCGGCCTGTTCGACATCGACTGGGTCTCGCGCGATGCGGAGAGCGGGATCTTCATCGGGCGACACGACCTCTATGGACGGGGCATCGCCAGTGAGACGATCCGGCTCCGGACGGCATTCGCCTGGAGCGAGCTCGGATTGCAGCGGGTCCACAACTGGATCTCGATCCGGAACCGCGGGAGCCGGCGAGCGAACGAGAAGGCCGGCTACCGGCAGATGGGGCTCATGAAGCGATACGTGTTCCGGAGCGGCCAGTGGTACGACGATTGGCAGGGCGAGGTCTTTTCCCCCGACATCCCCGCTGGTACATTCGTGCCGCCCTCCACAGGGGGGTAGCGGCTGCAAGAGTCCCCAACGCGAGCGTCGAGTGAGGCAGTCCTCCCGAGACCGAGCGAGGCTCGAGAAGCCAGCACAGAGAGGGAGGAAGCTTCACGTGAGCTTCTCTGACAAGACCCTGACCTGCAAGGACTGCGGTCAGGAATTCATCTGGACCGGCGGGGAGCAGGAGTTCTACCAGTCCCGCGGACTCGTGAACGAGCCCGGCCGTTGCCCGTCGTGCCGCGCGGCGCGCCGGTCGACCGGTGGTGGCGGAGGCGGAGGCGGCGGATACGCCGGCGGCGGCCGCGGGATGGGTGGTCCGCGCGAGTTCTTCACCGCGACCTGCAGCAACTGCGGTGGCGAGGCGCGCGTTCCGTTCCAACCGCGTGGCGACAAGCCCGTCTACTGCAGCTCGTGTTTCGAGCAGGTCCGGCCCTCGGCAACGCGCGGAGCGCGTTACTAGCGCGCTGCCCGGCCTCGAAAGCAAGAGCCCTCGGCCAGGCCGGGGGTTCTTCGTTCTCTAGCGGAACATGTCCTTGTCGTGCGAGCGCACGTAGGTGTGTGCGGTCTCGCTCTGACCCTC
Organism: Chloroflexota bacterium; assembly: GCA_031364525.1. GTDB lineage: Bacteria > Chloroflexota > Limnocylindria > P2-11E > P2-11E > UBA4735. The sequence goes on from JANLWM010000224.1 coordinate 3,460, forward strand.
GAACAGCGGGGGCAACGGCAGCCCGCGCACGATCGCGGCGGGCCGCCGGTCCAGCTTCCCCATCACCAGCTCGGTCGCGGCGGCGATCTCGTCGGCGATGGCGATCTCCGTCACCCGCATCTCGTACCCGTCAGGATCGAACTCTCCGATGTAGCGGCGCAGCGCGGGCAGGCCGCTGATCCCGATGGCGACGTTCACGTGGCCCTCGCGCCAGGCCCGTCCGAACGTGTCCGTGATCACCACGGGCACGTCCACCGCGGTCTCGTGACGGATCCGCGCGCGGATCCCGGCCGCTGAGGCGTCCGGATCCACCGGTAGAAGGATGAGGGTGTCCGGCGCGCCGGCATTCGAGTGATCCACCCCCGCGTTCGCACACACGAAACCATGTTTCGTCTCGACGATGAGCACGCCGCGTTGCCAGCGAACGATGCGAGCGGTCTCATCGAGGACGGCCTGGAGCGCCTTCGCGTCCTTTCCGGATTCCGCCGCCATGCGCTCGGCCTCAGGACCGGGGACCACCTCGGAGAGCTTTCGGATGCGGCCCTCGGACTTGGACACGACCTTCTGCGCGAGCGCGAGGACGTCGCCCTGCTCGAACCCGTCGCCGGACGTCCGGAGCGCCGCGAGGAGCAGACCAACAAGGTCGTCGCCGGGCTTGATCTCAGGGAGGCCATCGATCGGGATGAGCGTCACGTTGGGCATGTCCAAAGTCTCGCTGATAGCGTTGCGCGGTGCTGACGGGGCTGACGCTCGGATGAGCGATGACGAAGGGCTCCTGGCGACGGCGCGCGTCGGTCATCTCGCGACCACGAGCGGTGACGGCCGACCACACGTCATACCGGTCTGCTTCGCCTGGGTCCCGCCGGTGCTCTATTCGGCCATCGATGCGAAGCCAAAGCGGACGACCCTGTTGCGACGGGTGCGCAACATCATCGAGACCGGCCGAGCGGCGTTCGTGGTCGATCGATGGAGCGAGGACTGGCGCCAGCTCGCGTACGTACTGATCGAAGGACCTGCCCAGGTGCTCGAAGACGGGGAGGAGCGCGATGAGGCGCTCATCCTCCTCACCGCGAAGTACCCGCAGTACGACCATCTGCCGCTCGTCGACAACCTGGTCATCCGGCTGACCGCCGAACGCACCGTGGAGTGGCGCGCGTAACTACACTGCGCGCCCTATGGACTTCGGTTTCACCCTCAAGCCCGATCACTCACTCGAACGCGTCGGCTCGCTGACGAAGCTCGCAGAGGAGTGCGGCTTCAGCCACGGCTGGGTCTTCGACAGCCATGTCCTGTGGAAAGAGCCGTACGTCCTGCTCACCCTCATGGCGCAGAGCAGCACGCGGCTCCGACTCGGCACGTGCGTGACGAATCCCGCCACCCGAGAGCCGTCGGTCACCGCGAGCACGCTTGCGGTGCTGCAGATCCTCTCGAAGGGCCGGATGGATCTTGGCATCGGCCGCGGCGACTCCGCCCGGCGCGTCCTCGGCAAGAAGCCGACGACCCTCGACGATCTCGAGCAGGCCACGGTCGCGATCCGCGACCTTTGCGAAGGCCGCTCGGTCAGGTACGACGGGACCGAGCTGAAGCTCGACTGGGCCGAACCCTATGACCTGCCGGTCTGGATCGCCGGCTACGGGCCGAAGGCTCTCGCCGTCACGGGCCGCGTCGCCGACGGAGCTGTGATCCAGCTCGCCGACCCGAGCCTGGTGGAGTGGTGCGTCGGCCTATTGCGTGACGGCGCACGCGCGGCGAAGCGCGACCCGAATGACGTGCGGGTCATGGTCGCCGCTCCGGCCCATGTCGGGAAGAAGAGTGACGTCCGCGAGCGGGTCCGCTGGTTCCCCGCTCTGGTGAGCAATCACGTCGTCGACCTCGTGCGCCGCTATGGCGAACAGGGCCTGCCGGCCGATCTGACGCGGTACGTGCGTGACCGTCCCGGCTACGACTACAAGCACCATGCGGAGTCGGGCTCTTCGAACGCCGGCTTCGTGGATGACGAATCGGTGGATCGCTTCTGCGTCACCGGGGACGTGAGCGAGCAGATCGAGAAGCTACAAGCGCTCCGGGAGGCCGGCATGACCCAGTTCAACCTCTACCTGATGAGCGGCGACGAGGAGCGGCAGCTCGAGGCGTACGGAGCGCAGATCATACCCAAGCTGCGCTGACCATCTCGCGCGTCGCGTCGCACGCGTGTACGTCGCATAGCATCGCAAAGCCATGGACGAGACCCCCGACCCCCGCGTCCGTTTCCTGCGTCAGCTGTTCGACGACGCGCCGGCGATCGTCGTGCTGACCCGCGGACCGAAGCACGTGTACGAGTACCTGAACAAGGTCGCCACGAGCTCCTCCGGATTCAGGCCCGACATCATCGGCAAGCCGCTGCGCGAAGGGCGGCCAGAGCTCGCCGAGCAGGGCTACGTCGAGCTGTATGACGGTGTCTTCCGCACCGGCAAGTCATTCGTGGGCCACGACGCCCGGGTCGTGCGTCGGACCGCGGACGGCTCGCGCGACGAGCGCGTCCTGCGCTACTCGCTCACGCCGTGGCGCGATGAGGACGGCAAGGTGAGCGGGGTCCTGCTCCATGCCGTCGACGTGACCGATGAGGTGGCGGCCCGGGATCTCCAGCGCGAGCTGCTTGAGCGCACCGAGGAGCTCCGGGCGGATGCGGATGCGGAGCGGCGGCGCCTCGATCAGCTGCTCGAGGTCATCCCGGTCGGGATGGTGATCTACGACCGCAGCGGCAAGGTCATCCGGGGCAATCAGGCGCGGGCCCGGATCATCGGTGACCCGTCGCGCAACCCGGACGTCGAAGCCTCGGTCGCGTACCTGCGGCCCGCGCACAAGGACGGCAGTCCGTGGGAGCTCGAGGACCTGCCCGCAACACGCGCGCTCCGGGGAGAGACCGTCCGCGGCGCGCTCCTCTACATCCGAACGCTTGACGGCGCGAACAAGGTGGTGCTCACGAGCGCCGCGCCCCTGCATGACGTCACCGGAGCGATCGACGGCGCGGTCCAGTTCTTCCAGGAGCTCGACCCCGCCACCTAGCGCAGGACGAACCCCTGACCGAGCGGATCATCGGGCGCGACCCAGAGCTCGCTGCGACCGACGGTCCACGCCGAACCGGCGATCTCCGGCACCACCGCGTCGTACGCCGCGACCGTCGTCGCCTGAAGCACGCGGCCGCGGAAACGGGTGCCGATGATGCTCTCGACGGTGAAGCTCGCGCCGTCCCGAAGGCGTCCGCGGGCATGCTCGATCGCGACCCGCGCGCTCACGCCCGTGCCGGTCGGCGATCGATCGACCTCGCCGTCCGCGAAGACGCAGACGTTCCGCGAGTCGGCACCCGCATCGTGCGGCCGTCCGGTGAGGATCGTTCCATACAGGAAGGACAGGTCGGCCGAGTCTGGGGACTCCGGGTGCCGCACCTCGCGGCTCGCCATCACCGCGCGCTTGATCCGCATCCCGACATCGATGCAGCGCTGGAAGCCGCTCGGATCGAGCGACACGCCGAGAACGTCGGCGTCCACGAAGGCGTAGAACGCGCCACCGAAGGCGAGGTCGTAACGAACCTCCCCGAGGCCCTCGACCTCCACGGTCTCATCAAGAGCGGTCGCGAAGGAGGGCACATTCTCGAACGCGACCTCGCGGACGCGATCGCCATCGCGAACCGCCCGCGCCGTGACCCGGCCGGGCGGGGCGTCGTAGCGGATCACATCACCCGTTCGCTCGCCCGTTTCGAGCAGCGCCGTCGTGAGGGCGATGATCCCGTGGCCGCACATCGTGCTCCAGCCTTCGTTGTGCATGAAGAGCACACCGGCGTCCCCGTCCGGGGTGACCGGCTCGGTGAGGATCGCGCCGTACATGTCCGCGTGGCCACGGGGCTCGAACACGATCGAACGGCGCACGCCGTCCTGGTGCTCGCGGGCGTAGCGTCGCTTCTCAAGGATCGTTCCGCCGGGGATCGGGTCGATGCCACCGGTCACGATGCGCAACGGCTCACCGGCGGCGTGGGCGTCGAGGGTCGTGATCCGCCGCCACCCGATCGGCGGCTGCCAGCGCTGCACTAGCCGCGCGTATGCACGGCGCCGTCCTTCATGACGAAGGCGACCGACGCAGGATCCTTGAACAACGCGATGTTCGAGAGCGGGTCGCCGCGAACGCCGATGATGTCGGCGCGCTTGCCGGGCTCGATCGTGCCGACGAGCCTATCGACGCGCGCGCATTCGGCCGCGGTCTTCGTCGATGCGACGATCGCCTGCATCGGGGTCATCCCGTTCTCGACCATGATCGCGATCTCCTCCGCGTTCGTGCCATGCGGGCCGACCCCGCTGTCAGTGCCCATCGCGATCTTCACCCCGGACTCGACGGCCATCCGGAACGCTTGGCGATGCGCGTCGACGACCTCCTTTGATTTCCGTACTGCGTACGGCGGGATCGACGACGGATCCTTTTCGGCCCGGCGGAGCACCCACAGCGGCGCGATGAGCGTCGCGACGAGATACGTCCCGCGCAGCTTCATCTGCGCGCAGGCCTCCTCATCGAGGTAGATGCCGTGCTCTATCGATTCGACGCCCGCGAGCACCGCATTCTTGATCCCCTGATTCGCCTGGGCATGCGACATCACGGTCTTGCCCGCTGCATGCGCCTCGTACACGATCGCGGCGATCTCGTCGGGTGAGAACCCCGTGGCCCCGGGCTCGTCGTTCGGCGAGAGCACCCCGCCCGACGTCATGATCTTGATCTGGTCGGCCCCGGCGCGAAGGACCTCACGCGTCGCGCGGCGCACGCCGTCGATACCGTCCACAACGCCGAGCGGACGCTCAGGGTCGCCAGGCCACATGTTCACACCCGACGGCGTCATCGAGTCGCCGTGACCGCCGGTCTGGGACAGCGGGGTCACCGCGATCCGCATCCGCGGACCGGGGAACAGTCCGCGCTCGACCGCCAGCTTGACGCCCCGCGTGGTGAACCCCGCGTCCCGCACGGTGGTGAAGCCCGCCTCGAGGGTGGTCCGGGCGGCCACCAGGGCCATCGCGGTGTTGAGGCTCGGCGGCGTGAGCAGCCGCTCTTGGATGGTGTCCTGGCTCACCGCGAGGTGGACGTGGCAGTCGATGAGGCCGGGCAGGATCACGAGGTCACCGGTGTCGATCACGTCCGCACCCATTGGCGGATCAGCCGCGATCTGCGTGATGACCCCGTCCTCGATGACGATGAACCGCCGGCGCACGGGCTCGGCGCCGGTCCCGTCGATGAGGGTGGAGGCGCGGACCGCGGTGATCATGCGATCGCCTGCTCGAGCTTCGGACGGACCTCGGTCGCGATGCGCTCGATCGTCTCGTGATCGAACGGTGCCTTGACGTACATGATGAAGCCGCGCGCGCCGGCGGCCCACAGGTCGGCACATCGCTCGACGAGGGCGTCGACGGTGTGGATCGGGTTCATCGCCACCGGCTCCGCGTTCCGCGACCGGACCCGGACCCGCTCGAGCTGGGTCTCGACATCGGCCTTCGTCGCGCGCAGCACGACGTCGGGCCGCACGGTCGTGAGCGGCGTGATCAGGGTGGGGTCCCGTCCGATCTCGGCGCAATGCGACGCGAGCACGTCGAGCTTGTGCCGGATGACATCCGGCGTGCCGTGGCCGTGCCAGTAGTCGGCGTACCGCGCCACCGTGCGGAGGGTCTTCTGCTCCCCGCCCCCGCCGATGAGGATCGGCAGCCGGCGCTGCACCGGCTTCGGTTCGGCGACCGCGTCCTGCAGCGTGTAGTGCCTGCCCTGGAACGTGGACAAGGGCTCATCGAGGAGGAGGCGCAGGACGCGCGCGGCCTCGTCCATCCTCGAGAGGCGACCGCCCGTCGTGGGGAACGGGATCCCGTACATCGCGTGCTCGCCCTCGTGCCAGGCGGCGCCCAGGCCCAGGATCGCCCGGCCGGCAGAGACGTGGTCGAGCGTGGCGACCATCTTGGCGAGGACGGCAGGGTGGCGATACGTGTTCCCGGTAACGAGCGTGCCGAGGCGGACGCTCGTGGTGATCGCCGCCCAGGCCGACAGGAGCTCCCAGGCCTCGAACATCGGACCCTTCGGATCGCCGTCGAGCGGAACGAAGTGATCCCAGGTGAACAGCGAGTCGAATCCGAGGCGATCGATGAGAAGCGCAGTGTCCCGCAGCTCGGACCAGGTGGTGTGCTGCGCCGGAAGGTTGATGCCCCAATGGGGGTGCGGGGCGCTGCCGGCTATTCGAGCTTGCCCGTGCTGGCGTAGTGGTCGGCGATCGCGAGCACTTCGTCGATAGCGCGAATACCGATCCGCAGCTCGTCCTCGTCGATGATGAGCGGCGGCGCGACGAAGAGCATGTTCCAGCGGCAGAAGACATACACGTCGCGCTTGAAGAGCGCGGCCTTGAGGGCGTTCGCGAGCGCGCTCGAAGGACCGTTCCACTGCTCGAGCATCTCTTTCGTCGTGCGGTCCTTCACCAGCTCGATGCCCCAGAAGAGGCCGCGGCCGCGGACGTCCCCGACGGACGGATGCTTCTGGGCCAACGCATTCAGCTCGCGGCCGAGGAGCTCACCCATCCGGGCGGAGTTGTCGATGAGCCCTTCGCTCTCGTAGGTCTCGAGCGTGGCGATGCCGGCGGCGCACGCAAGCGCGTGGCCGCTGTAGGTGAGCCCGCCCCAATAGATGTTCTGATCGAAGTGCTTCGCGACGCGCTCGTTCACGATGGCGCCGCCGAGGGGCACGTAGCCCGAGGTCACGCCCTTCGCGAACGTCATGATGTCCGGCGTCACGTTCCAGTGCTCGGCGGCGAACCACTTGCCGGTCCGGCCGAATCCGGTCATGACCTCATCGAAGATCAACAGGATGCCGTGCTCGTCGCAGAGCGCACGAAGCCCTTGAAGGAACCCTTCCGGCGGCACGAGAAGACCCGATGTCCCGACGATCGGCTCGAGCATGATCGCGGCGATGTACTGCGGCCCCTCGTACCAGATGACCTCTTCGACGTGCGCGAGCGCCTTCTGCGCGTCGTCGCCGAAGAGCGAGCGGTACGGGTCGGGGTTGAGGAAGTGCACGACGCCCGTCATGCCTGGCTCGTTGGCCCAACGGCGGTTGTCCCCGCCGAGGGTCATCGCGCCCTGCGTCTGTCCGTGGAAGCTCCGCCACTGGGTGAGGATCTTGTGCCGCCCGGTCGCGAGGCGCGCGAGCTTGATGGCGTTCTCGTTGGCCTCGGTGCCACCGGTCGTGAAGACCGTCTTGGTGAGGTCGCCCGGCGTGATCTCGGCCAACTTACGGGCGAGGGTCGCCTGCGCCTCGGTCGTGAAGGCAGGCGTGACGTAGTTGAGGATCGCGGCCTGCTCCTGGATGGCCCGGACCACGCGGGGGTGACCGTGCCCGAGGTTGGAGTTGACGAGCTCGGAGCTGAAATCCAGGATCCGGCGGTCGCCCGAGTGGATCCAGACGCCGTCCGCGCCGGTGACGACGAGCGGCGAAATATTCCCCTGCGCCGACCAGTTCACAAGGACATGCGCCTTCGTCTCGGCGAGGACGCGGGCGATATCGGTGCGGTCCTTCGTGAGCGCCATCGGGAATCGCACTATACGCTCGGAGTCACCAATGACGTTCTTCGGTCTCCAGCTCCACCCGCAGTACACGACCTGGGACGAGATGCGCGACGCCGCGCTCCTCGCCGAGCAGGCCGGCTGGGACGTTCTGCTGACCTGGGACCACTTCGTCCCGCTCATGGGCGACGTCACCGGCCCGAACCTCGAGGGCTGGCAGATCCTCGCCGCGTTCGCCGCGATCACCAAGAAGGCGAAGATCGGGATGCTCGTCACGGGCAACACCTACCGCCACCCGGCGGTCCTTGCGAACATGGCCACGACCCTCGACGGCATCAGCAACGGCCGAGCGGTCCTTGGCATCGGCGCGGCCTGGAACGAGCACGAGCACAAGATGTATGGCATCGACTTCGACACGGCGCCGATCCGGCTCGCCAAGCTGCGTGAAGCGACCCGGATCATTCGCGGACTTCTCGATGACGGGACGGTCACGTTCAGCGGCAAGTACTACCAGCTCGAGAACGCGACGCTTGGCACGCGACCCATCCAGAAGCGTCTGCCGATCCTCGTCGGTGGTGGCGGAGAGCAGGTGACCCTCAAGATCACCGCCCGCTACGCGGACTGGTGGCACGGGTTCGGGACGGCCGACATCATCAAGCACAAGCTCGAGGTGCTGAAGAAGCATTGTCAGGACGTCGGGCGCGACTACAACGAGATCGCACCGACCGCCGGCGGGTCGATCCTGGTGCGCGACGACCTCAACGACATCGACAAGCGGATGCGGGAGGTCGCGGCGCGGAACAAGGTCGAGGCGCCGAACCGTCCTGCGGTGGCCGGCAAGCCCGAGGACATCGCGAAGCTGCTCCTTGGGTACCACAAGCTCGGAGTGAAGGGCTTCCTCTTTGGGATGTCCCCGCCCTACGACCGCGAGACGATCGAGCGGACGATGACCGAGGTGAAGCCGCGCTTCCTGGAGCTCGCCCGCTAGGCGGCGCGCAGCCTGGGGCGGACCTCGAAGGTGATGTCGGCCGTCGCGTAGGCGGCACGATCCGCACGCTGGAGCAGCCGGCGGGCTTCCTCGGGCGTCATCCAGATCCACGCGAGCCCTGCGCCGAGGTCCTTGAGGAGCTTGGTCATTTCTGGTCCCCCATTCGCGCTTTGCTGACGGCAGCATGGCGCCGCGTGCCGGGCGTCACCGCACGCCGGGACGCGCTCCGGTGGTGCTCCGCGCGACGACGCGAATGCGTCGCGCGATGCGCTCGACGGCGGCGCACTATTCACCGGACGTGGACGTCGATGCGGTCGCCGACTACCTGGGCGAGAGCCCGCTGTTCGCCTGCCTGGCCGCGCAGGACCGGCTCTCGCTCGCGGGCAAGATGCGGGTCCGGCACTTCGCGCGTGGCGAAGTGGTGTTCCACAACGACGACCCGGCGGGACAGGTCTTCTTGATCACCTCCGGCACCGTGAAGGTCTCAGTACCCGACGAGCAGGGCCATGAGGTCGTGGTCGCGCTGCAGCGGGGCGGTGACGTCTTCGGGGAGCTCGCCTTGTTCGACGACGGCCCGCGGTCGGCGACCGTCACCGCCATCACCGAGACGCACACGCTCGCGCTCGCGCGTCAGGAGTTCATCGGCGCCCTCGAGCGCAATCCCGACGCGATGCGCAAGATGCTGGGGCTTTTGGTGAAGACGGTCCGCCGGAGCACCGGTCACGTCGAGGATCTCGTTTTTCTCGACCTCCCTGGTCGGGTCGCAAAATGCCTCCTCGATCTCGCGGAGGCCTCCGGGAGCGAACGGGTCGATCTCACCCAGGAAGATCTCGCCGGATTCGTCGGCGCGACGCGCGTGTCGGTGAACCGGGTGCTCGCGGACCTCGAGAAACGCGGCGCGATCAAGATCGGCCGGCGCAATCTGGTCCTCAAGGACCGCACGGTCCTCCAGGGCGACATCCGCTACTAGACGCGAAAAGCGGCCCCACCTGGGGCCGCCTTCCGCGGACGTAGAGGGTGCGCGTCGGTCTATGAGTCGACGCCGGTGCTGCCGGTGTGGCCGAGGGCGTCGCCCGTGCCGTGCTGGCTGTCGAGCAGCTCGCGCTGCGCGTCGGCCGAGTCGCTCGGGATGAATGCGCTATGGGTGTCCACGAAGCCCGGGTCGTGCTGCACGTCGCTACCGGGAAGGTCCGCGTTGGCGGCCGCCATGCGGCTCGATACCGAGGAGCTGTCGTCGGCGTGGGCCGCCGCGTATTCCGGCGAGTTCGGGTCTTCGATGGAGGACGAGGCCCCTCCTCGCGTCGTGCCGGCGTTGTCGGGGTCGTTGATCGCGCGGTAGGAGTCCTGCTGGCCGGTGCTCGTCGCGGAGCGCGTGCCGGCGAGGGTCGAGTCCGAGACGCTCTCGCGCGTCCCGCCGGTGTTGTCGGGGTCATTGATCGCGCGGTAGGAGTCCTGCTGGCCGGTGCCGATCGTCGCGCGGGTGCCGCTGAGGCTGCCCGAGCTGTGGGCGTCGCGCGCGCCGGTGGTGTTGTCGCCGTCGGCCGTCGCCGAGCGGGCGCCCGTGGTGGTGTCGCCGTCGACGGTCGCGCTACGTGCGTTCATCTGATCGCCAGTCCCGCCGCCGCTGGTCGCGGCACGGGCACCGGAGGTCGGGTCGCCGGCGATGCCGTCACGGGTGCTGCCGCTGTCGCCACCGGCGAGCACGTTGGTCGTGCTGCCCGAGACGTCACCGGTCATCGCAGCGCGGGTCGCCTGGCTGCCCTGCGCGCCAAGGGTGAATGCCTTGCTCATCCGCTGGTCGACGCCGAGAGACATGAGCTTGCTCGAGTCACCGCTGCGGACCGCCGCGATCTCATCCGGGGACAGGTTGAAGCCGCGGAGCGCCGCGGCCGGGTCTGACTGAAGCTGGCGACGGAACGCCCCATCGCTGATCGCCCGCTGGATCACCGCTCCCAGGTTCTTGCTTGCCATCGCTCTGCTCCTTCTTTCCCGCTGGTGTGTTGGGGTGAGCCTGCGCCGAGCGGGTGTCCCGCTCGATACACGCCGGCACCCCCAGTACGTGCTCTGGATCACGTTGCCCTGGCTCCGCCTCCCCTATTCAAGCTCGGGCATGTCCACCGGCTCACTTCTGGGCCGGCAGACGCCGCAGTGGACCGCGTCCTCGACGACCAAGGCCCGAAGACCCTGGTGCCTGGTGCCGCGGTAGACGTCGAGCACGAATGGGTGGCTGCGCGCGTGCTCGCGGCAGGCGCCGCGCCCGCAGAACCGACAAGCCGCGAGCGCCGGGCGCTCGCACGTCCAACAGTCCACCTACGCTCCCCCGACGGCCCCGCCCAGGCCGGCACCGACATAATGGCCCGTCCGCGAACGGAATTCACCCATTGTTTCGCCTGACGCAGTCACGAGCGCGGCAAAGTCCGACCGGCCGAGCACGCCGACGACGAGCGGCGCCTTCGCCGTCACCGTCGCGGTCCGGGGCACCCCGAAGATCAGGGCCAGCTCTCCGAACCCGTCGCCAGGCCCGAGCGTCCGGACGAACCGCCCATCCGGCAGGGTCACGTCCGCCGCGCCCTCGCGGATCAGGTAGTAGCCGCCGCCACTCTCGCCGGCCTGCACGACCACATCGCCGGCCTCGTAACGACGGGCCTGCAGGCGGGCGGCGATCGCGTCCAGCTCGCGGCCCTCGAGGTCGCGGAAGAACGGGAGTGCCGCGAGCGCCGTGCGCTCGCCCAGGTCGGCGCGGATCCGAGCCGCGATCTCGTAGCGATCGCGGATCCACCGCTGGAAGTGCGATCGATCGAGTGACCAGAGCTCGCAGTCCTCGAGCGCCTGCACGGTCGCCGTGCGCGGTGTCCCGTCGAGGAGCGCGAGCTCGCCGAAGCCGTCGCCCGCCGAGATGGTGCCGAGGACGGTCCCATCGACGGCCACCGCCTGGAGCCGTCCTGAACGCACGAGGTAGAAGCGGTCCCCGGTGCTCCCTGCGGTGATGACGGTGCGCCCGGCGTCGGCGTGCTCGACCTCAAGCTGCGACGCGAGGGCCGCCAGCGCCGGACCCGGGAGACCGACGAGGAACCGCACGCGCGCGAGCATCGATATGCGCGCCTGCAGCTCGCGCTGGGTCCCCGCACGCCGGCGCGCCGCGCCGAGCGCGAGCGCCGTGCGGATCGTGCCGCTGATGCGCGCGATCACGGCCACCGCGAGCGGTCCGACGAAGACGAGCACGAGCATCGCAAGCCCGACGACGCCGACCGGGCCGATCGCGAGCAGCTCACGTGAGGCCACGGCGATGCGCGAACGCCAGAGGAGGATGGACAGCACGAGCGTCGCGAGCGATGTGCCGATGGCGGTCAGGCCGAAGATCGCGAGGCCGATCTCCGCGCGCGACCACTTCGCCCGGGCCCGGAGCTTGCGGAACGCGGCGCCGCGAACGAAGCCGAGCGCGCGCTGGCGCAGGAATGGCGCATCGAGGGCGTCGACGAGGACGTGGTAGCCATCGAGCTCCAGGATCGGTAGGAGGTTGAAGATGAACTGGAAGACGAACAGGCTCGCGGCCTTGAACGCGAGCCCACCGATGAGCGTCTCCGGCTGACCGGCGGCCACGAGCGCACACGCCGCCGCGACGGTGAGGCCCGCGAAGGGACCGGCGAGCGACACCACGATGCGCTGCGAGCGCGAGCCGAGCGCCATATCCGTTGAGTCGACGTAGAAGCACGGGAACAGGTAGTACATCGCGAAGCCGAAGCGGCGGACGTGCCGGCCGAAGTGCCGGATCGCGAGCGCGTGGCCCGCCTCGTGCACCGAGATCGAGAGCACCTGCAGCAGGATGAGCGCGAGGATCCCGAGCACGTACGAGCCGTCGATGGTGGCGAGCTGATGCTGCGGGGAGCTCACCTCCTGCGACCAGACCCACAGGCCGTACAGGCCGAATGCCAAGAGCGCGGCCGCGCCGATCCGGGTGAACGCGAGCCATCCGCCGATCCGGTAGACCCGATCGACGAGGCCGTCGGCGTTCGACCAGCGCGCGATGTCCCAGACCACCAGGCGGCGTAGGAACATCGACGCGCGGGCGATCGGATCGCGCATCGCCCGACGCGCGAAGAGCTTTTCGTACAGCGGAGGCGGCTCCTCGCCGAAGAAGCCGTTCGCCCGGAGCTCCGCGGTCAGACGCGCAAGCCGGTCGAGAGCGAAGACGCCGTGCTGTTCGAGCTGGGTGGTGAGGATCTCCTGGATCGATCGCCGGCCATCCATGAGCTCGTAGAGCTGCAGATCGGCGGGGTCGAGCCGCAGGTACCGGCCCGCGCCGCTGTCGCCGCGCGGGTTCTTCAACACGGTGTACGGCGAGCTGTCGCGCCGCCGAAGGTCGGCCCGCTCGACGTCCGGGACCATTACCGGCACGAAGGACGCGTAGTCCAACCGGTCACGCAGGATCTGCCAGATGTCCATCGGCCCTCCCCGAAGCACGGAGGGTAGGCCGATACTGCGCAGCGTGAGGGCGGGAGCGAAGAAGACGGTCACAACGGCGGCGCCCAGGAAGGCGCCCGCGAAGAAAGCCACCCCGAAAGGCGCGGGCGTCTCGCACGACGGCGCGCGCCAACAGCTCGACGCGGTCAGCCAGGTGATGAAGGCGCTCGCCACCTCATCGGTCGACCTCGACCACGTCGCCGACATGATCGTCAAGGCCGTGATGCGACTCGCTGGAGCGGACAGCGCGGCGTTCATGCGCCGGGATCCGACCGGTTGGGTGCGCGCGGCGACGCAGGGCATGGCAGATCTCCGGAAGGGCGCTCGTGTCGATCCGGGCTCGCAGACCCTCTGGGCCCGCTCGGCGTTGAGCGGTAAGCGCATACATGTCTCGGACACGAAGCTCGCCAAGTTGAAGGTTCCCGACGCTGAACACCGGCGTACCCGGCTGGCGGTGCCGATCACTCGAGACCGGAAGTCGATCGGGGTCATCTTCGTGTCGCGGGATGATCCAGGCGGCTTCGACAAGACGACGATCGCATTGATCGAGACGTTCGCCGACCAGCTGGCGGTCGCGATGGAGAACGCGCGCCTTCTCAGGGAGACCAAGGACTCGTTGGCACAGCAGACCGCGACGGCCGATGTGCTGCGCACCATCAGCCGGTCCGCCTTCGATCTGGACGCCATCCTGAAAACACTCGTCCAGCGCGCAGCGGCTCTGTGCGGCGCTGACAACGCGACGCTGAACCGTATCGAAGGCGGCACGAGCATGAACGTCGTCAGCTCGACCGAGGAGCAGCTCGACCCCACGCCGCGGCAGCCAACTCCCGGAAGCGCGACGGCTCGCATGATGAAGACCGGCCGATCCGTCCACATCCATGACATCCGGGACGAGCGCGCGTATCAGGACCAATTGGACAGAGTGCCGAGGCGGTTCGCACAGACCCGGACGATCCTCGTGGTGCCTCTCAAGCGCGATGACCTCATCATCGGTGCCTTCCTTCTCCGACGCGACCGGGTCGAGCCGTTCACCGACACCGAGGTGCGTCTTGTGGAGTCGTTCGCGGACCAGGCGATCATCGCGATGGAGAACGCCCGGCTGTTCAACGAGACGAAGGAGGCCCTCGAGCAGCAGACCGCGACCGCCGAGATCCTGCGGGCGATCTCCGGTTCACCGACCGACGTCCAGCCGGTGCTCGATGCGATCGCGTCCAGCGCCCTGCGTTTCTGCGGCGCGGTGGACGCGCTTCTGCTCGTACGCGACGGCGATCGGCTGGTGGGTGGAGCGCACCACGGCCCGATCTCGGCCGGATCCCGAACGGGTTCGATCCCGCTCGATCGTGACTCACCAGCAGGACGCTCGGTGCTGGATGGCGAACCGATCCACGTCCCCGACATGACGGTCGCGACGGAGTACGACTTCGGCCGCCGGCTCTCTGCGCAGGCCGGCGTCCGCACGGTCTTCGCAGCTCCCCTCATGCTCCACGGCAAGGCGATCGGCACCCTCGTCCTCCGCCGCACCGTCGTCCGGCCATTCACCGACGGGGAGATGCAACTGGCCGGGACATTCGCGGCCCACGCCGTCATCGCGATCGAGAACGTGCGTCTCTTCAACGAGACGAAGGAGGCGCTCGAGCGGCAGATGGCCGCGGGCAATGTTCTCGATGTCATCAGCCGATCGGCGTTCGATATCGGACCCGTCCTGCAAACGATCGCGGAGTCTTCGGCGTCGTTGTGCCGGGCCGACCACTCCGTCGTGTGGCAGCGGGAGGATGACGAGTGGTTCTACGACGCCTCATCGGGAGACTGGCCTTCCGACGCCCCGAGCCGAGGCACACGGCGCAGGCTGGCGCCGGAGGGTGGGCCGAGCACGATCGAGCGGGCGATCACCGCCCGCCGGTCAGTGCATATCCCGGATGTGCTCACCGACGACCTGCTGCGACCGGTCGATGGGGCGACCCAGACGCGGACCCGACTCGCGGTCCCGATCCTCCGGGATGGCGAGCCCATCGGTGTGATCCAGCTGGGACGCCGTCTGATGGGGCCATTCAGCGAGCGCGAGATCGAGCTCGTCGAATCTTTCGCGAAACAGGCCGCCATCGCCATGGAGAACGTCCGACTGTTCAAGGAAACGAAAGAATCTCTCGAGCGGCAGACCGCGCTTGGCGAGATCCTGCAGGTCAT
>JANLWM010000275.1:0-9747 GCA_031364525.1 Chloroflexota bacterium
GGCCGCTTCCGCCGCTCGATGTAGTCGGCGAACGGCACGTAGTGCGGATTCTCGCAAAGGGTCGTGCCAAGGATCGTGTACGGGTGGGTCTCGATCCCGGCGAAGATGAGCACCGAGCCGGGTAGCTTCTCCGTGTTGTACGTGCACATGACGATGGCGGGATAGCTCTTCACCGCCTCGCTGACCTTCGCCTCAAAGCTCATGAGATCCTCGTGCGCCGGCCAGTCCATGTCCCCCCAGCCGATGAATCCGAGGAACCGGATGAGCTTCGTGCCACGAGCGACCGCCGAGTCGAACGCTGCCGCGATGCCGCCCAGGAGCGCGTCGGGGTCGGGCGCACCATTCACCAGGACGATCCGGCCGGCCGCGAGATCCGCCGCGATGTCGCGCTTGTGATCGGCGCCGATGTAGCCAAGGATCTCTTCCAGCCGCTCTTGCTTTCCAAAGAGCACGGCGACCTCGTCGGGGTCATCGAGGGTGTTCGCGAGAAAGCCCAAGCGGTCGCGCAGCTCAGCGTCATCCGAATAGAAGAGGCAGATGTGGCTCGGCACGTCGATCTTCAGGTCGGCGAACCCGAGCTTGGTGCGCGTCATCTTTGTTCCCCCCGCTGAGTAGCGTATTCCGAACGGTCGCGTAGCCGACGACCTTGCGAGCAAGCGATGGACCAGGCCGGGCATTCGAAACCGAACGCGCGGGTGAACGCCGGCTCCGGCCGCTCCGGCACGCCGAGACCGAGCTTTCGGAGCCCGAAAAAGACGTGACAGAGCGGCAAGCCGACGATGTTCGAGTAGCAGCCGTCGTACCAAGCGATGCGCTCGGCGCCGCCGCCCTGGATGGCGTAGGCGCCGGCGCGATCGAGCGGCTCTCCGGTCGCGACATACGCGCGGATCGCGGCGTCGTCCGCCGGTCTCATCGCGACCGTCGAGCGAACGCCGAAGTGCAGGGCCCGGCCGCTCGGCGCGATGAACGCGACCTCCGTCCGCACCGAATGGGACCGGCCGGCGAGGCGCTGAAGCGTCGCGACCGCGTCGGCGGCATCGGCGGGCTTCCCGATGCGCTCGCCGTCGAGCTCGATGACCGTATCCGCAGCGAGCGTCAGCGTGCCCGACCGCGCGACGGCGCGAGCCTTCGCCAACGCCGGATGCGGCTCGCTGCGCTCGTCGATGTCGGCCGCGACGATCTCGAAACGGACGCCGAGCAGTGACAGCAGCTCCCGCCTACGTGGGGATCCGGAGGCCAGCCGTATCATCTGCCTAGCTATGACCGCCAAGAAACCTATGCATCAACCGGAGCTCCGGATCGGCCAAGCCGCTGAGATCCTCGGGGTCTCGGTGGACACGATCCGCCGTTGGGCCGCGGACGGGACGATCAAGACGACGCGCTCGGGCGGCGGCCAGCGCCTGGTCGGCGCGGCCGAGCTTCGCCGGCTGGTCGGCGCCCGACGCAAGACCGCCCCACAACGGACCATCGTCGCCCAGTCTGCCCGGAATCGGTTCCCCGGCGTCGTGACCCGGGTGGAGGTCGATCGGGTCGCCGCGCTCGTCGAGGTGCAGGCGGGTCCGCATCGCCTGGTGAGCCTGCTCACGGCCGAGGCGGTCCGCGAGCTTGGTCTCGAACCTGGCGTCCAGGTGATCGCGGTCGTCAAGGCCACCAACGTCATGATCGATCTGCCCTCGTGATGCGCCGTCTGTTGCTCGTGACCATGGCATCTCTTGCCGCGGGCTGCGGAGCCGCGCTCGTGCCTGCGGGCCCGAGCACGACCCCGCCCGCCGCCAGTAGGACCATCTTGCTGGCGACGACGACGTCTACTCAGGACTCTGGTCTCCTGGACGTCCTCGTTCCTGACTTTGAGAAGAAGACCGGCTATCGGGTCAAGACGTCGGCGGTCGGGACGGGCGCGGCTTTGGCCATCGGGGCGCGTGGCGATGCGGACGTCGTCCTGGTGCATGCACCGTCGCTCGAGGCTGAGTTCATGAAGGCTGGCAATGGCGAGCGCCGGCTGTTCGTCATGCACAACGACTTCATCGTGGTCGGCCCGCCCTCGGATCCGGCGAAGCTCAAGGGCAAGCTCATCTTCGACGCACTGAAAGCGGTCGTGGCGACGCAGGCTCCCTTCATCTCGCGCGGTGATAACTCCGGAACCGACGTCCTCGAAAAGTCGCTCTGGAAGCAGGCCGGCCTGACCCCCGTGAAGCCGTGGTACGTCGAGGCGGCGACGGGCATGGGGCAGACGCTCCAGATCGCCTCTGAAAAGAACGCGTACACGATCACCGACCGGGCCACCTATCTCTCGCAGAAGTCGCACCTACAGCTCGACATCCTCAATGGAGGGGACCCGCCGCTCCTCAACTATTACCACGTCATCACGGTGAGCCCGACGAAGTTTTCCAAAGTGAACAACGCCGGCGCGAACGCGTTCGCGGACTACCTCGTTCATCCGGACACGCAACGGATCATCGCCGCATTCGGCGTCGAGAAGTTCGGGCAGCAGCTGTTCTTCCCGGACGCCGGCAAGCCCGAACCGAGCAGCTAGTGGACCTCATCGTTCAGGGCTTTGGTGGGGCGATCGCGAAGCTCGCGGCGCTCGATCCGGACGTCATCGATGCGGCGATCGCGTCGATCGTGGTGAGCGGTGCAGCCACGCTCCTTGCCGTGCTCACCGGCGTCCCCCTCGGCGCGCTCATCGGCCTGTCCCGGTTCCGCGGTCGGCGGCTGCTCCTGTCGCTGGTCAACACCGGCATGGGATTGCCGCCGGTCGTCGTGGGGCTCTTCGTGGTCGTGCTGCTGTGGCGCAGCGGTCCGCTCGGCGACCTCAACTGGTATTGCACCCGCCAGGGCATGGTCATCGCCCAGTTCCTGCTCGCGGCGCCAACCGTCGTCGGCCTCACCGCGATCGGGCTCCAGAACCAGGATCCGCTCCTCCGGATGCAGCTGCTTTCGCTCGGTGCGAGCCGCTGGCAGGCTGCCGCGCTGCTCGTCCGCGAATCGCGCCTGCTCGTGCTCGGTGCGGTGATCGTCGGGTTCGGCGCGGTCATCAGCGAGGTCGGCGCATCGCAAATGGTCGGGTGCAACGTGAAGGGCGATACGCGCGTCCTCACCACCGCGATCGCCCTGGAGACGAGCAAGGGCGAGTTCGGGAGCGCGTTCGCGCTCGGATTCATCCTCCTGGCGGTCATCTTCATGATCACCGCGTACATCACGTACACCCAGCAGCGCCGGCCACACCTGTCGTGATGGGTTGATGCTCGAAGCACGTGACCTCACCGCGTACCGGGGCGACCGAGCAGTCGCGCACGCGGCGCGTCTCGATCTCAACGAAGGCGAGCATCTCGCCCTCCTCGGGCCCAACGGGGCCGGCAAGAGCTCGCTCGTTCTCGGACTCGCGACGCTGATCCGTACCGGTGGGGACCTCCGGTATCGCGGCTCCCCGTTGCGCGACGCACCGGCCTACCGGCGCCGCATCGCGGTCGTCTTCCAACGGCCGCTCCTCTTGGACCGCTCCGTGCGCGAGAACGCTGCCCTCGGCCTCGCCCTCCGCGGTGTCGGTAAGCGTGAGCGGGACGCACGCGCGGAGACGGAGCTCGCGCGGCTCGGCGTCGGGCAGCTCGCGGACCGGCCGGCGATCGGACTCTCCGGCGGCGAGGCGCAACGGGTGAGCATCGCGCGGGCCCTCGCGATCGACCCCGAGATCCTGTTCATGGACGAGCCGTTCAGCGCGCTCGACGCGCCCACGCGGGAGTCGCTCATCGCCGACCTCGCGCATGTCCTTCGCGATCGGGGGGTGACGACGGTGATGGTGACGCACGATCGCGACGAGGCCCTCTCGCTCGCCGATCGGATCGGCGTGGTGATGAAAGGCGAGCTGCGGCAGCTCGATACCGCAGAGACCGTCTTCGGCATGCCCGCCGACGCGGAGATCGCCGCGTTCGTTGGGATCGAGAACGTCATCCCCGCGCGCGTCGAGCGCGCGACGGATGAGCTCACCTATCTGCGGATCGCCGACCAGCACGTCGAGATCACCGAGCCGCCGCCGCCCGGCGATGACTTCCCGCTCCTCTGCATCAGGCCCGACGACGTCATCATCGCGCGCCAGCCCGCGAGCACGAGCGCCCGCAACAGCCTTCGCGGGCGCATCGTCCGCATCGAGCCGATCGGCCGCCGCACACGGCTCGTGCTCGACTGCGGCTTTCCGCTCATCGCCAATGTCACGCGTCAGTCGGCGCGCGAGCTCGGCCTCGCCGTGGACGATCAGATCGTCGCGTCGTTCAAGGCGACGGTGCCGCACCTGCTGCCGCGGAGCCGTCACTAGGGACCGCGTCGGTAGACTTCAACCATGCCCGTCAGCGCGTCCTCCGCACGCACGGCCACGCGTTCGCTCTCGGTCGATGAGGCGCTCGAACGGATCCTCGCGAAGGTGCGTCAGCTCGATCCGGTGACCGCGGACCTCATGGACACGCTCGGCATGACGCTCGCGGAGGACATCGTCGCCGACCGCGACGTGCCTCCGTTCCGCAACTCCGCGATGGACGGCTACGCGGTGATCGGCGCGGACGTCGCGACGGTGCCCGCCCGCCTTCAGGTCGTCGGAGACATCGCGGCGGGCGACGTGCCTACCCGTCCCATCACCCTCGGCGAAGCGATGCGCATCATGACCGGCGCCCCGCTGCCGGCCGGCGCCGACACGATCGTGCGGGTGGAGGACACGGATAACGGGACGGGCACGGTCACGATCCACGCGGCGACCCGACCAGGCACATCGGTGCGCGCGGCCGGCGAGGATCTGCGGACGGGCGAGACCATCCTGACCCGCGGCACGGTGCTCCGCCCCGCGGAGATCGGCGTTCTCGCGACGCTCGGGCACAAGACCGTCCAGGTCACGCGGCAGCCGCGGGTCGCGGTGCTCTCGACGGGCGACGAGCTCGTCGAGCTCGACGCGCCACTCGGGCCGGGCCAGATCAGCGATGCGAACCGCTATTCGCTCGCGAGCGCGGCCCGTGCCGCAGGTGCACACGCGATCCCGCTCGGCATCGTGCGCGACACCGCGGACGATCTGCGTCGGGCGCTTCGCGATGCCGCGAGCAGGGCCGACGTCATCGTGACGAGCGGTGGTGTCTCGGTCGGCGACCACGACCACGTCAAGCCGGTCGTCGATGAGCTGGGCTCGATGGACTTCTGGTCGATCGCCATCCGTCCCGGACGCCCGCTCGCGTTCGGCGCGATCGACGGCACGCTCATCTTCGGTCTCCCGGGCAACCCGGTGTCCGCGCTCCTTGGCTTCGAGCTCTTCGTCCGTCCCGCGCTGCTCAAGATGTCCGGGCGGCGGCTGCTCCACACCCGCAGCTGGCCGCGACGCTCGACGACACGCTCGACACCCCGCCGGGGCTGCGGTTCTTCGCGCGGGGCATCTACGACCCGGCGGCGGGCACCGTCCGGACCACCGGGCCGCAGGGCTCGGGGATCCTGCGCTCGATGGCCCTCGCGAACTGCTTCATCGACATTCCCGATACCGTGCAGCACGTGGATCGGGGCGGACGCGTGAACGTGATCCGCACCGACCAGCCGGAGGACCATTGACCAGGATGACCAAGACGACCGCTAAGAAGACCCCGATGAAGAAGCTCACCCATCTCGACGCGAAGGGCGCCGCGCGGATGGTCGACGTGGGCGCAAAGGCCGACACCGATCGGCGGGCGATCGCCCGCGGGATGCTGCTCGTCTCTCCCGAGACGCTCGCCCTCGTGCGCGAGGGGAAGACGAAGAAGGGCGACGTCATCGCCGCCGCGCGGATCGCCGGCATCATGGCCGCGAAGAAAACGAGCGAGCTCATTCCGCTCTGCCACCCGCTGCCGCTCACCCACCTTGCGGTCGACATCGAGATCCATGAGGACGGCCTCGCTATCCAGGCGCTCGCCGCGACCACCGGACCGACCGGTGTCGAGATGGAGGCGCTCACCGCGGTGGCGGTCGCCGGCCTGACGCTCTACGACATGCTGAAGTCGGTCGAACGGGGTGCGCGGCTCACCGACATCCGGTTGGTGGAGAAGAGCGGCGGCAAGACCGGCACCTACACCGCCGAATGACGCCACTCAAGGCAGCCGTCATCACGGTGAGCACGAAGGGCGCCGCGGGAAAGCGCGTGGATGAGAGCGGGCCCGCGGTGAAGGCGGCGCTCGAGGCTGCGGGCATCCCCGTCGTGCATACCGCCGTGGTCCTGGACGGCATCACACCGGTGGGGAACGCGATCCGCGAGGCCTCGCAGAAGGCGAATGTCATCATCACCTCCGGGGGCACCGGACTGTCGCCGAACGACATGACCCCGGAAGCCACTCGGCGGGTCATCGACCGCGAAGTGCCCGGCATCGCTGAGGCGCTCCGCGCCCACTCGCTCTCCAAGACCCCGCACGGGATGCTCTCGCGTGGCGTCGCGGGCACGATCGGTCCGGCGCTCGTCGTGAATCTGCCGGGATCACCGAAAGCGGCGACGGAATCGATGGCCATCCTCATTCCGGTGCTCGCACATGCGATCGACCTGCTCGCCGGCGAGACCGGAGAGTCGGGGCACCGCAAACCCACATGAACCTCGCGTTCGGTCCGGGCGTTCGCGAAGCCATCGACGCGCGGCGCGGCGTCGTGGCACTCGAGTCCACGGTCATCGCCCACGGACTGCCCCGCCCCACGAATCTCGAGACCGCCCGCCAGCTGCAGGAGGACGTGCGGGTCTCCCGTGGCGTACCGGCGACGATCTGCCTCGCCGACGGTCATGCGATCGTCGGCGCGGGTGATGCGTTGATCCAACGTCTGGCGAACGAGGATGGCGTCGCGAAGATCTCGACCCGCGACCTCGCCCCCTTTCTCGCACGCGGCGGGGCTGCGCTCGGTGCGACGACCGTGGCAACGACCGCCGAGATCGCGGCGGCGGCGGGCATCGAGGTCTTCGCGACGGGCGGGATCGGCGGCGTGCATCGAGGCGCCGAACGGACGATGGACATCTCAGCGGACCTTCGGGCGATCGCGGATCACCCGATCGTCGTCGTGTGCGCGGGTGCGAAGCTGGTGCTGGACCTCGCGAAGACGC
Source organism: Chloroflexota bacterium (assembly GCA_031364525.1). Classification (GTDB taxonomy): domain Bacteria; phylum Chloroflexota; class Limnocylindria; order P2-11E; family P2-11E; genus UBA4735. Next base: position 7,076 of record JANLWM010000275.1, read on the forward strand.
TGGAGGTCCTCGAGACGCTCGGAGTACCCGTGATCGGGTACGGCACGAGCGAGCTGCCCGCGTTCTACGTCCGCTCGAGCGGACTGCCGCTCCCACATCGCGTCGATGATCCCGAGAGCGCGGCGCGGATCGCGCGCCTCCAGCTGGACCGCGGGGCGGGCATGGTCATCTGCGTGCCGATACCCGACGCAGACGCGATGCCGCGCGCGCAGATCGATCGCGAGATCGATGACGCGCTCGCTGCCGCCGATTCGGCCGGCGTCCACGGGGCCGCAGTGACCCCGTTCCTGCTCGCGCGGCTCGGCGAGGCGTCGTCCGGCCGCACGCTCACCGCCAACATCGCGCTACTGCGGAACAACGCCCGCGTGGCCGCCGCCATCGCCGTCGCGCTCGCCGGTATCTGAAAAGCACCCGCACGATCGGCGGCGTATGGTCGCCGCGATGATCACCGCGATGACCGTCCCGCCCACAGAGGACGACGTGGCCCGGGCCGCAGCGCGTATCTCCGACGGAGCACTCGCCGACGCCGCGGTCTCGCGCTGGCCCCGCTCGCACGATCACCACGGCTACGTGCTGAAGGCCCGCGACGGCTGTCAGTATCTGTTCAAGGCCAATCGCCAGCGCCATCCGGGCCGCATGCGCCGGTACATCCACGTCGCCGGAATGCTGAAGGAGCACGGGGTCCCCCACCCCGCGCTCCGCTGGTACGACATGGACAAGGAGACTCTCGAGGTCCCGTTCATCATCCAGGACTTCCTGCCGGGCGAGGACGGGACGAGCATCGGACCGGGCCTCTCGTTCACCGACCAGCACCGGGTCGGCACGAGCCTCGCAGCGGCGTTCCGCACGCTGCACCAGATCGACTACATCGATACGCCGACGTCATGGGCCACCGAGTTCGACGACCGGTTCCGGACCCGCGTCGCCGAGTGCGTCGTGCTCGACGCGCTGCAGAAGCAGGATGTCGATCGGGTGGTCGCGTATTACGAGCAACGCCGCGGCGCGCTCGACGATGTGCCCCGCCGCCTCAGCCACGACGACCCATCTCCGGAGAACCTCATCCTCGAGCGGCGTGACGAGGGCTGGCAATTCGTCGGGGTCGTGGACTTCGAGCGGGCCCGCGGACGTGACCCGCTCATCGATCTCGCGCGGCTGCGCGCGCGGACCTTCGCGCTCTGGCCGGCAATGGCCGCGCCGTTCAACGCGGCGTACGGGACCCTCGAGCCGTACGGACCGGACGTGCGCGCGCGGGCCGAGCTCTACGACCTCTACGTTCCGCTGACCTCCGTCGCGTGGTTCCACGAGAACGACCGGCCCGATCGCGAAGAGGAAGCGCGCGTCGCGCTCCGCGCGTGGCTCGCACAGGACGAGCAGAGCTAGTGGCGAAACACCCGTTCCGGTTCAGCGTCGGCGGCGGCGGCCCGCAGAGCGGTAAAGCGCTCGCCGAGCGTGCCCAGAGGGCCGAGTCGATCGGCTACAGCACGTACGTCCTCTCGGATCATCTGCTCGACGTGCTTGCGCCGATGCCCGCGCTCGCGGCGATCGCCGCGGCCACCGAGCGACTGCGGATCGGCATGTTCGTGCTGAACAACGATCTCCGGCATCCGGCGGTGCTGCATCAGGAGCTCGCGACGCTTGATGTGTTGAGCGAGGGCCGTCTTGAGATCGGCATCGGCGCGGGGTGGAACGTACCGGAGTACCGGGCCAGTGGCATCCCGTTCGACGCCGTCCCCGTGCGCGTCGGCCGACTCGAGGAGTCGATCGCGGTCCTGAAGGGTCTCTTCGCCGGCGAGAAGCTGACCCACAGCGGGGCCAGCTACACGATCACGGAGATGGAAGGCCGGCCGAGGCCGGTGCAGCAGCCGCACCCGCCGATCCTCATCGGTGGCGGCGGCAAGCGGGTGTTGCGGCTCGCCGCCCGCGAGGCGCAGATCGTGGGTTTCGCGCCGCGGATCGGCGTGAGCGGGGCCGGCGGGTTCGAGAGCTGCACGTTCGAGGCGACGCGCGAAAAGGTCGGTTGGGTGCGCGATGCGGCGGGCGGGCGGTTCGACGAGATCGAGCTCAACACGTACCCGTCGTTCCGTCCGGCGTCGGTCACGGATGACCCGAAGAAGGCGGCCGGCGACCTCCTCCAGCGACTGAACAAGAACGCGCCCGTCGCACTCACTGTCGACGAGCTCCTCGATTCGCCGCACGTGTTCATCGGGACGGTGGATCAGCTCGTCGAGAAGTTCACGCGCCTCCGTGATGAGCTCGGGATCAGCAACATCATGGTGGGCAACGGCATCGATGACTTCGCGCCGATCGTGGAGCGCCTCGCCGGGACCTAGCGACAGTCCGGCACGCCCGTGTGCGGCGTCACGTCAGGCGACCGTTGGACCTGGCCGGTCGCGGTGCCAAAGATCCGCGGCCGATCGCCGTCCAGGCCCACGCCGACGACGAAGAACATCCGGTTCGCATCCTGGACCGGCGCGTACGGATTGCCATTCGGGAAGTCGGCGGTCACCGCGAAATGATCGCAGCCGTTGACCGGTTCGTTGACTCCGTGCGCGACGGAGCTATTGGTCTTGGGGCCGAGGTTCGCCCAGCGGTCCGCGATCGGATCGGGCAAACCATAGGACGCGGCGAAGCAATCCTTCACCCCGGCCACATCGCGCTTCCCGGCGAGGTCG
>JANLWM010000312.1:0-3183 GCA_031364525.1 Chloroflexota bacterium
TCGAAGTCCCGCCGGCGCAGTGGATCGGCGACCGGAGCTACGTGCTCCACTAACAGGCCCGCCGCCGAGATCAGCTCGCGGCGGAGTGCACCAGTCGGAGGCCGAACGGTGCGTTCGCATGGATCGCCTCGATCCGCTCGATCGGAACCTCGAGGAACACGCTCACGACGGCGGGGTCGAACTGGGTGCCGACGCAGCGCTCGATCTCGGCGAACGCCTCCCGAAGCTCGCGACCGCGTCGATAGGGCCGGTCCGAGGTCATCGCGTCGAACGCGTCGGCAACGGCGAAGATGCGAGCGCCGAGGGGGATGGCATCGGCGGCGAGACCCTCGGGGTAGCCGTTCCCGTCCCAGCGCTCGTGGTGGGCGCGGATGATGACCGCGACCTCTTCCAGGAATGGGACATTGGCGATGATCTTCGCGCCGAGGTCCGGGTGGGTCTTCATCGTCGACCACTCGCTATCGGTGAGCGGTCCCGGCTTGCGCAGGATGTGGTCCGGCACCCCGATCTTGCCGATGTCGTGCAGGAGCGCGCCGCGCCGCAGCGTCGCGTATTCGGACGCCGGAACATCGAGGCCCGCGGCGATGAGCTCCATGTAGCGGACGACCCGCCGGGCGTGGCCCTCGGTCTCCGTATCGCGGACATCGAGCGCGCTCGAAAGCGCCGCGAGGGTCGAGTCGTAGGTGCGCTCAGTCTCGGCGAGCGCGGCGCGCAGCGCCGTCGCCTGCGCGACGATCTGCCGGGATGACCGAACGTACACGCCGCGGAGGACAAGCCAGAGGAGCACGGCCGCCGCCGCGATGACCGCGCCGATGCCGGCCTGGATGTTCCAGAGCGCGAGGTCCAAAGGCTCGATGTCGCGCCACACCGTGACCGCGCCGACGATCTTGCCGTCGTTCGCGGTGACGGGCACCCAGGTCTCGAGGGTCTGGACCCTGCGGATATCCGGTGTCGCGAGGGAGACGGGGTGACCGGAGTGATCGACCGGCGGCGGGGCGTAGCCCATGGCCTCCGAGTAGGTGAAGCCGGGTCGCGCATATCGGGCGTCGGCGACGACGGTCCGGCGCGTCGCCGAGCGTTGGCCGGCGAGCGCTTCACCGAGGATCGGGTTCGTGATCGGATCCAGCCGGCGGCCGATCTCAGAGTCGTCGTACGAGAACACGATCGTCCCGTCAGGGGCGTAGAACCGTGTCGCGACGACGTTGTAGATCGAGAAATGGAAGACCACGTTCTGTTCGAGCGCCGTTTTCTCCGGCTGGGTCAGGGGGCGCTGGAAGACCGAGTTCTGGAAGACCGTCCCGAAGTGTCCGGCGACCGCATCCTGGGTGAACCCGACGGTCTCGTCTTCGACGTAGCGGCCGATCAGGTACGCACTCACGCCGCCGAGCGCGACCGCCGTCACCGCGAGGACGAGCCCGAGCGCCACCGAAAAGCGCGCGACCGGGCCGAGCCCCGCCACTCTCCATCGCCCCATCTGCAAGACCGTACGTACGGGCGACGGCCGTGGCGCTCCCCAGAGTGGGGGACCCGGGTATCAGTTCTGCATCTGGCCCGCGGACCCACGGCTGCCGGATGGCACGCTCCTTGCGAATGGTCCGGCGCAAGGAGGTGCATTGAGATGCTTTGGACGATCGTCGTCGTACTGCTCATCCTGTGGCTGCTCGGCGTCGTCGCACTGCCGACGGCCGGCGCATTGATCCACATCCTGCTCGTGATCGCGCTCATTGTCTTGGTCTTCCAGCTGCTCAGCGGCCGCCGGGCGGTCTGACGCTCCCACTCGCGTGCATCGAAGGACCGCGGCACCTGCCGCGGTCCTTTCGTGTGTGGCTCGCCGGGCGCGGGGCAAGCCCGCGCCCGCGCACGAAGGACGTGGCGCACCCTTGACCATGAGCTCTGAACTCGGTAACGTCGCAGTTGCTCGCGCGAAGGCGCGAAGATCTCGAAAGGCAGGGCCGCCCGTAGCAATGGAACTTCTCACCACGTTCGTCCGCTCCGGCGCCACCGGGGCACGTCCCCGGATCACCCTGCCCACCACCGGACCCAGCTAGAGCAGTCCGCTCGGCTAGACCTCCGGACCGTGGGCATCGAGCCCACGGTCTTTTTGATTCCGGCGAGATCGCCGAAGGCAGTGGGCTCCCGTCTTCGCGTGAAAGGAGCCTTCGCAATGACCATCGCAGTCCGCCCAGCCATTGGCCCGCCAGCGGGCGCTGGTCCGGGTCAGGCCGGCCAAGCCCGTCGGGCCCTCGAGGCCCGCGGCATCGTCAAGCGCTTCCGCACGTCCGGCAAGGACGTGGTCGCGGTCGCCGGCGTCTCGCTCTCGGTGGAGCGGGGCGAGATCTATGCGCTCCTCGGGGCCAACGGGTCAGGGAAGTCGACCCTCATCCGGGCGCTTTCGACCCTGCTCGAGCCAGATGACGGCACCGTGACCGTGTTCGGGCTGGACATCCGCAAAGACGAGCTCGCGGTCAAGCGGTTGATCAACCGTGTCTCGGTGGAGGCGTCGTTCTTCAAGAAGCTCTCGGCGATGGAGAACCTCGTGTACGCCGGACGCCTGTACGGCGTGCCGGCGGCCGAGGCGCGCACCCGCTCCCGGCAGATCCTGGTGCGGCTCGGCATCGCCGTCACGCGCCACGACGAGCCGCTCGAGAAGCTCTCACGGGGAATGCAGCAGAAGGTCGCCATCGCACGTGCGTTCCTCACGTCGCCAGCGCTCCTGCTCCTGGACGAGCCCACGACGGGCCTGGATATCCGGAGCAAGCGGGAGGTCCAAACGTTCGTCCGGGACCTCCGTGACGAACACGACGCCACCATCCTGCTGACCACACACGACCTCGACGAGGCCGAGCGGCTTGCCGACCGCATCGGTGTGCTCCATGAGGGCCGGCTCGTGGCCGAAGGCACCGCGGCGGAGCTGATGGGTCGCTACGGCGCCCGCGGCTCACCAGGTGCGAGCGGCTCATTGGAGGACGTGTTCATGTCGATCACCGGTCGGAAGATCGACGAAAACGAGCCGAGCGAGATGGCGGGCGAGCGATGATCGGAGAGGTCGCGACGCAGGCCGGCCTCGCGTACGCCTTCGTGGAGCGCGAGGTGGCGCTCATGAAGCGGTACTGGCTCTGGGAGCTCGTGTGGATCGTCTACGGGATCGTGACGTCGCTCTCGGTCGCGTTCATCGGCATCGCC
>JANLWM010000371.1:0-1739 GCA_031364525.1 Chloroflexota bacterium
ACGTCGAGATGGACGAGCCCCGCGCGGTGGGTCGCGTCGAGCGCCGCGCCGATCTGGCCGACGATGCGCACCGCCTCACCGATCGGCAGCGCGCCGCGCGGGACAGTGACGAACGCGAGCTGGTGGGCACCGCCCGCTACATCTCGCCGGAGCGGGTGCTCGGACGGCCGGTCACCCCGCGCAGCGACGTATACGGTCTCGCGCTCGTCGCGCACGAGCTGCTCACCGGGGCGCCGGCGTTCGCCGGCGTCGAGAACGAGGACCTCCTGCGGGATCGTCTGGATCGCGGCGCGCCGCACATTCGCGCCGTCGACAGCGGCCTGTCACCGCGGACCGATGAGGTCGTGGCGAAGGGCCTCGATCGCGATCCGGAGCGCCGCTACCCGACGGCCGGCGAGTTCGCAGCCGCCCTCGCCGGGTCGACGAGCGGCACCCCTCCGGTCACGGAGGTGCTGCGGCCGCCGGTGCGGATGGCCGGGCGCCGGCGAGGGCCGCGCGTTGACAGCCTTCTCGCGCTCGGCGTCGTGCTCGCGCTCCTCATCGGCCTGGCGCTGTTCTTCGCGCGGTCCCCCGTGACCACTGGGACCAACGCCGGAGCGACCGGCGCCCCGGCCGTCCCCGGCTCGACCGGTCTGCCGGCCGTCCCAAGCGTGGCCGGCCTGAAGCTCGACGTCGCGATCCGCACGCTGCAGGGCGCAGGATTCAATGCGCGCTGGGATGTCGCGTCGTCGTCTTCGACCGACAAGGGCCCGCCGTGCTCGGTCGTGAGCCAGGATCCGGCGGCGGGCGCTCGGCCCGTACGGGGCGCCTATGTGACGCTCCGCTACGTATCGGGAAAGGACTGCGCCAAGCAGAGTGACTGATGTCGCCGCGCGCTCCGACCGGGGGCTGGTCCGCGAGCAGAACGAAGATCGCTGGCTCGTGCGCACCCGGGCCGGGACCACCCTGCTGGCCGTCGCGGACGGCGTGGGCGGGGAGGATGGCGGTGAGATCGCGAGCACCGCGGCGATCGAGGCGCTCGGGACGACCTTCAGCAGCCCGTCGTATCGCGAGAGCTCCCGCTCCTCGCTATCGACCGCCGTCCAGGCCGCGAACACCGCGGTGCTCGAGGCAGCGAAGGCGGCGCAGCTTCCGAACGCGGCCACCACCCTCGTCGCGGCGGCCATCCGCGGAGCTCACGTCGTCATCGCGAACCTCGGCGACTCGCGCGCATACGTCGTGCGCGGAACGGAGGTGCGCCAGATCACGACCGATCACAGCGGCGCGACGGCGAGCAGCATCACTCGGTTCGCCGGCGATCGGCGTGGGGTGCAGCCCGATGTCTTCGTAGAGACGCTCCAACCCGGCGACGGGCTCGTCCTGTGCTCCGACGGTCTGACCCGGCACGTGACCGACGCGGAGATCGGCGTTGCGGTCACCGATCCGGCTGCGAAGGCCGCCGACGCGCTCGTCGCGCTCGCGAAGAGCCGGGGCGGCCAGGACAACATCACGGTCGTCGTCTACCGGGCCGGCAAGCCCGCCGTCTCCCGCGCCCTGCTCGGCACGCTCATCCTCACGCTGCTCATCCTGGTCGGGATCGCCGGAGCGCTCGGGGCGCTGGTCACGACACCGGTCCCATCGCCGTCACCGAGCGTCGGCCCCGCCCCCACCGTCGCGCCGTAGGGCCGAGCGGACGATCGCGGCCGCGCGCTGCGGCGAGCGCAGCGCGAAGACGGCCGCGGCGGCGATGCTCGCCAACG
>JANLWM010000372.1:0-2047 GCA_031364525.1 Chloroflexota bacterium
AACTACGCGGGGGAGCGGACGCTGCGGCGGTACTCGCGGGCGACCTCGCTCGCGCGATTCGACCGGATCGGCTGGATGACGAGCGAGGCCGACCTCTGGCCGGTCATCGACCACTTCGTGGGGCTGCCGCATGTGCGCCTGGTGCCCCCCGGCATCGCGAGACGGCTGCCCCGGAAGGACGCCCGCTCGTTCCGGGCGGGGCTACACGGGGCTCCGCCCCACTGCTAGGCTCGCCGGAACACTACAGGGGAGGGTTCATGCTGCGGACCGTCGCGGCGTACCAGCCCCGCCCCTGGGTCCTCCTCAGCGCCGTCTTCTTCGGCACCCTCTTGTTCGGTTTCGTCACCCAGGCTGCCGGCAGTCTGTACCTCCGGTGGACGGCCGATCCGATCATCCTCCACTACCGAACGACGCTGTCGTACACGTCGGCGATCGTCGGGGACGCGTTCCTCCTGCCGGTCGTGAACCTCTTCATCGTGAGCCAGCTCACTGTCTGGCGGCGCCGGCCGCGCATCGCGGAGATCAGCGGTCCGATCCTGCTCGGCGCGATCCTGACCGTGGGCGTGCACCTCTACCAGGCGACCAATGCCCTTCTCAACTGGACGATGACGCAGCCGTACTCATGGACGCCGCTCGGCTACGTTCACGCGGCGTTCATGTTCAGCGAGCTCTCGCTCGTGCTCTTCTTCTGGGGTCAGGTCGCGCAGATCGGACGGGAGCAGCCGCGGGCGATGTTCTCGCATCGGATCGCGATCGTCGTGCTGTGCTCCCTGTTCTTCCTCCGGCTTCTGCTCGGGGACTACGGGTACTTCGCCTAGCTCCGCCCACCTCGCCGTCTCGTTAGCGGATCCCGGTGTCGGCGCTGATCGGCACGTCGACATAGGTGCCGGCTGGCACATCCACCATCGCCTCGCGCACCGCGGGCAGGCCCCCTTTCGCGCCCCGGATCGTGTAGCGACCAGGCGCGAGATCGACCTTGAATCGGCCGTCCGGGGTGCTCGTGGCCGTGGCGACCTGGCTGCCGTCCCTGAGGAACGCGAGCTGCACCGCCACGGGCCGTTCCGGGCACGGGCTCCCGACGCGCGCCGGACCGGGGCAGGCCGGTCCTGCGAGGACGGTGCCGGTGATCCCGCTCGAGGGAGTGGCCGTGGAGGGATCGCAGCCGGCCGCGAGGACAGCGCCGAGGACGAGCAGGAGCAGGACCGGAAGACCTCGCATGCGAAGGGAACGCGCGCCGGGGCGGCCCGGTTCCCTAGTCCCCGTAGATCTTGCCCGGGTTCAGGATCCCCTGCGGGTCGAAGGTGGCCTTCACCCGCCTCATGACGTCCAGCGCGGAGCCGTGTTCGAGGCGCATGTACGGCTGGCGGACCGCGCCGGTGCCGTGCTCACCCGTCACGGTGCCGCCGACCGCGACGGCGAGGCGGTGGAGGCGGTCCGCGAGCTCGTCGGCGCGCTTCACCTCGTCGGGATCGGCCGGGTCGATCAGGATCGCCGAGTGGACGTTGCCGTCGCCGAAGTGGCCGTAGAAGAGCACGGCGATCTTGAGCTCCGCAGCGATCTCCCGTGCGGTGCGAATGGTCCGGGGGATCTCGGAGAGCGGGACGGCGAGATCCTCGCCGGCGAAGATCCGGTGCTTCTCCGGGTGGGCGAGCGCCGCTGCGGCGGCCATCCCCCCGCGGGCCGCCCAGAGCTGCTGGATCTCCGCTTCGGCCTCAGCGAAGCGGGTCGTGCTCGCGCGTCGTTTCACGATCCCGTCCACATAGCGAACGGCGGAGGCGACGTAATCGGGCGTGCCCTCGACCTCGATGAGCAGAAGGCACTCACCTGCGGGCAGGTCGAGATCTGGCCGGTAGCGCTGGATCGCCTCGACCGCGCTCCGGTCGAGGAGCTCCGCCGTCGACGGCAGCACCCCGGCGGCGAAGAGGTCATCGAGAGACAACACCGTGTCGTCGATGCTGTCGTACGCGGCGAGGCATACCGCGCGGGCCGATGGCTTCGGCTGTACCCGCAGCCGGAGCCGCGTGATGATGCCGAGCGTGCCCTCGGA
>JANLWM010000388.1:0-14057 GCA_031364525.1 Chloroflexota bacterium
GGGGCGACGTGATCCGCGTCGGACCGGACGCGGTGTTCCTGCCCGATGCGGTGGAGCGATTCGGGGTCGCGATCATCGAGGCGCTCGCTGCCGGCCCGATGACGGTGGCGAAGGCGCGCGATCTCAGTGGATCGAGCCGGAAGCATGTGGTCCCGTTGCTACAATTCCTCGACGATCACGGCCTCACGCGACGCGTGGGCGATGATCGGATCTTGATCCACGATCAAGCCACGAGCCGCGCGGATCTTCGTCGCGCGATCGATCGCACCGATCGACGCGGGCGAACGGGGGAGAGGCAATGAAGTTCCGAGCCGCACGTCCGACCGAGGCCGCGTCCGCCGACGTGACCATCGTCCCGCTGTTCGATGACAAGCAGGCCCCGACGGCCCTGCCGCGCGCGAAGCGTTCGGTCGTCGAGCGCCTCGCCGCCGAACGTGGCGCGACCGGCCTCTACAACGTGCTGACCCACATCGGCGGCCAGAAGGACGGCCGCATCGTCGTCGTCGGCGCCGGCAAGAAGCGGGAGTACGACGCCGACCGTGCCCGCAACGTCGCGAGCGCTGGCATCAAGTCGTTATGGAAGACCGATGCGAAGACGGTCGCGATCTACACCGAAGCCGCCATCATCGGCGCGGCCCGCGCCGCGCAGGCCGCGGTCGAGGGCGTGCACTTCGCGATGTTCCGGCCGGAGGCCCACCGTAGCCGCCCGGAGGAGCGCCGACTGCCACCCCTCACCACGGTGAGCATCGTGGTCGACGGTGAGATGCGGGACGCGCTCAAGCGCGGTGACGCGGTCGGCGCAGCCGTGAACACGGCCCGCCGTATGGCGAACGAGCCGGCCAACAAGATGACCCCCAGCATCATGGCCGACGAGGCGCGCGCGATCGCCAAGGCGAAGGGGCTCGACATCGAGGTGCTGGATCGCACGAAGTGCGAGCGCCTCGGGATGTGGAGCTACCTCTCGGTCGCGCAGGGGAGCCATCAGCCGCCGCAGTTCATCGTCCTCCGTTATCGGGGCCGCGGCGGCGCGGGCTACGACCTCGGCCTGGTGGGGAAGGGGATCACCTTTGACTCCGGCGGCATCTCCATCAAGCCGGCCGAGGGGATGCACCACATGAAGGCCGACATGACCGGTGCGGCGTCGGTCATCGCCGCGATGTCGGCGATCGCGACGCTCAAGCCGAAGGTCAACGTGATCGCGATCGCCCCCTGCACGGAGAATCTGCCGGGTGGCGGCGCCACGAAGCCCGGCGACGTCTTCACGAGCATGAGCGGGAAGACGGTCGAGGTCATCAACACCGACGCCGAGGGCCGACTCGTGCTCATCGACGGGATCACGTACGCGCAGCGCGAAGGCGCGACCCGCGTCGTGGACGTCGCGACGCTGACCGGCTCGATCGCCGTCGGTCTCGGCAACTACTTCAGCGGTCTGTTCGGGAAGCCCGACTCGTTCGTGGCGGAGGTCCGCCGGGTCGGTGCCGAGGCCGGGGATCGGCTGTGGCCGATGCCATTGACGGATGAGTACCGGAACGACATCAAGAGCGACATCGCCGACATCACCAACAGCGCCGGACGGGACGGCGGCGCGGTGAAGGCTGCGGCGTTCCTCGACGCGGCGGTCGAGGAGGGGACCGAGTGGGCCCACCTCGACATCGCGGGAACGTTCTGGAGCGACAAGGATCGGTCGCACGCGCCGAAGGGACCGCAGGGCCCGTCGGTCCGGACGCTCATCGCGCTCGCGGAGCGCTACGCCCGCACCTAGGCTCGTAGGATAGAACGGATGAGCGGATCCGTTCTCGTCGTCGGGGCGGGCCTTGCGGGGTCGGAGGCCGCGTGGCAGCTGGCCCGTCGCGGCATCGCCGTGGAGCTGCTCGAGATGCGACCCGCGAAGATGACGCCCGCTCACCGCACCGCGCGGCCCGCGGAGCTCGTCTGCACGAACTCGTTCAAGTCCGACGTCCCCGAGGTCGCTGCCGGGCTGCTCAAGGAGGAGCTGCGCGTGCTCGGGTCGCTGGTCCTTCAAGCCGCTGACGGCGCGCGGGTCCCCTCGGGCCAGGACCTCAGCGTGGACCGCGACGCGTTCGCGGCCGCGGTCGAGGCGGGCCTCGCCGGGGCCGGAGTGCGGCGGGTCGCGGGCGAGCTGACCGCGATCGATCCGCTCCGGACGACGATCATCGCGACCGGCCCACTGACCTCGCCGGACCTTGCGACCGAGATCGAGCGCCTCACCGGCCAGGAGCACCTGCACTTCTATGACGCGGCCGCGCCGATCGTGGTGGGGGAGTCGCTCGATGGCGCCGCGATGTTCAAGGCCTCCCGCTACGGGAAGGGAGGCGACGCCTACCTCAACATCCCGCTTGACCGCGAGCAGTACGAGGCCTTCGTCGCCGCGCTCGTCGCGGCGGAGCAGGTGGAGCTCCGGGACTTCGAGAAGACGATGTGGTTCGAGGCCTGCCTGCCGGTGGAGGAGCTGGCCCGGCGTGGACCGGAGACGCTCCGATTCGGTCCGCTCAAGCCGCTCGGCCTCACCGATCCGCGGACCGAGCGCCGGCCGTATGCGGTCGTGCAGCTCCGTCCCGATGACGCCGCGAGCGACCTCTACAACTTCGTCGGCTTCCAGACCAACCTCCGCTGGCCCGAGCAGCGCCGGATCTTCCGGAGCCTGCCGGGCTGCGCGAGCGCCGAGTTCGCGCGCCTTGGGGTGATGCACCGGAACACCTACGTGAACTCGCCGGCGCTCCTTGAGCCGTCCCACCGGATCCGCGGGACCGCCCGGACCTACCTGGGCGGCCAGCTGGTCGGTGTCGAGGGCTACCTGGAGTCGGCGATGAGCGGGCTCGTGGCGGCGCTCAACGTGGCCGCCGCCTTCGCCGGCGAGCCGCCCGTCGTGTTCCCAGTTGATACCGCGATCGGGGCCCTGGTCGGCTACATCACGACCCCGCAGCGGGAGTTCGCGCCGATGAACGCGACCTGGGGCCTCTTCCCGCCGCTCGGCGAGACGGAGCGCAAGACCGACAAGCGTGAGCGGGCCCGCGCGCACCTGGCCAGGGCCCGGACCTCGTTCGCCGCATTCGTCGCCGTGCATCCTCTTTTGGACGCAGGGGCCGATCGCCCGGCCGCCGCGCCCCGGGCGCCGTGAGCCACCAGCTCAGCTTCGGGCTGGGGGAGGACCGACCCGACATCCTCCGGCTGCTGACTCCGGAGCAGCGCGTCGCGGTCGAGCATGGCGGCGGCCCGCTCCTCATCGTCGCGGGAGCCGGGACCGGGAAGACCCACGTCCTCACCGCACGGATCGTCCAGCTCATCGCCTCTGGCCAGGCGAAGCCCCATCAGATCCTTGCGTTGACCTTCACCGAAAAGGCCGCCGCGACCATGCAGGAGCGCGTCGACCTCTACACCCCGCTCGGGTTGAACGACGCCGCCATCCGAACGTTCCACTCCTTCGGGGACGAGGTGTTCCGGGAGTTCGCTCTCGAGCTCGGCCGGGCGGGGGAGCTGCGGGTGCTGTCGCCGGCGGAGCAGGTCATCTTCGTCCGCGAGCATCTCTTCGACCTCCCGCTCAAGCGGTACCGGCCGGCCGGGGATCCGGTGCGGCATGTCCGGGCGCTGCTCGATCTGTTCGGCCGCGCCCGGGACGACGACATCGGACCCGAGGAGTACGTCGCCTTCGCCCGGCGGATGGCGACCGAGGCCGGCGACGACGCGGCCCGCGACGAGGCCTTTGCCCAGGAGGAGCTCGCGGCGGTCTACGCGTCCTACACCAGGCTCAAAGAGACGGCCGGGGTCATCGACTTCGGTGACCAGATCGCGCTGTCGCTGCGCGTGCTGCGCGATCACCCCGGGGCCGCGCGGCGACTGGCCGAGCGGCACCGCTTCGTCCTGGTCGACGAGTTCCAGGACACCAACGATGCGCAATTCAAGCTGATCCGGCGGCTCGTCGAGCCGCACCGGAATCTGACCGTGGTGGGGGACGACGACCAGTCGATCTTCGCCTGGCGCGGGGCGACGCTGTCCAACTTCGATGCGTTCAGGGATGCGTATCCGGAAGCCAAGGTCGTGACCCTGGTGGACAACCGCCGCTCCAGCCAGGGCATCCTCGACGCCGCCTATGCCCTCATCCGGAACAACCCTGACCGGCTGGAGGAACGTCTGGGGATCGACAAGCGGCTGCGCGGTCGTCCGGCCGGTGAGGGAGTCGAGATCGACCACCTCCAGTACGCCAGCGGGGCCGAGGAGGCCGAGGCGATCGCCGATCGGATCGCCGAGGCTGCCGTCCGCAGCGGGCGCAAGCTCGGAGACTTCGCGGTGCTCGTCCGCAACAACTCCGACGCGATCCGGATCCTCAACTCGCTGGCCAGGCGTGGGCTCCCGGCGCACTTCTCCGGCGGCGGCCAGCTCTACGACCGTGAGGAGATCCGGCTCCTGGTCTCGTTCCTCACCGCAGTCGCCGCGCCGTCGGACTCGCTCGGGGTCTACTTCCTCGCGACCTCGTCGCTCTACGCCTTCCCGCCGTCCGAGCTGGCGAAGCTCGCCGAGGCCCAGACCCGCCGGCAGCGCCCCCTGCGCGAGCTGTTCGAAGAGGTCGCCCGGGGTGAGGGAGGCGGCTTCACCGAGGATGCGGTCAGCGCGGCTAAGCGCCTGATCACAGACCTGGATCGCTACGCGGCGCGATCGGCGGAGCTCACGACGGCCGAGCTCCTCTTCGAGTTCCTGGAGAGCTCCAAGCTCCTTGACCGCTACCGCGACCCGGACTCCGCCCTCGCTGAGGAGCAGGGCCGGAACGTCGCCAAGTTCCTGCGCCTGGTGCAGAGCGCCGGGAAGGCCCTCCCGTCCGACCGCGCCTCGTACGTCGTGCCACATCTTCAGCTGCTCCGTGAGGCCGGGGACGATCCGGCGGCCGCCGACTTCGAGCAGTCCGAGACCGCGGTCAACGTCCTCTCGGTGCACAAGGCGAAGGGGCTCGAGTTCGGCGTCGTGTACCTCATTGTCTCGACCGAGGAGCGGCTCCCCGGTAGCCTTCGCCTGCCCGACCTCCGGCTTCCCGACGGACTCGCCCGGACGGCGGTCGCGGATCGCGACCGCCACGTCGCCGAAGAGCGACGCCTCGCCTACGTCGCGATGACCCGGGCCAAGGACGCGTTCTTCTTCACCAGCGCCACGGACTACGGCGGAACGCGCGGCCACCGGCCCAGCCGCTTCATCGGCGAGGCCCTCGGCCGTCGGCCGGAGGCGAAGAGCGTTCGGCTGGCGGCGTACGACGAGCTGCAGCGGTTCGCCGCAGCGCCGGCCGAGGTCGATTCACCGCTCCCGCGCCTGGGTGCGGACAACATCCTGACGGTCTCGTACACCGAGATCGACGACTATCGCCGGTGCCCGCTCCGGTATCGCTTCGCGCACGTGCTCAAGATCCCGGTGCTCCCGACGCCGCCGATGATCTACGGCAACGCCCTGCACCGGGCGGTCGCGGACTTCCTCACCAAGAAGCGAAACGGAGAAGCACCGACCCTCGCCCAGCTCGAGGCGACCTTCCGGTCATCCTGGATCGGCGGAGGCTTCATCTCGCCAGACCACGAGAGTGACCGGTTCGAGGCCGGCCTTACCGCGCTCCGTCGCTTCTTCGCGGCGGAACAGGGGATGCCTGCTCCAGACCTCGTCGAGCAGCGCTTCTCCTTCATGCTCGGCAACGACCGCGTCGTCGGACAGTGGGACCGGGTGGATCGGACCGCGACCGGCGCAGAGGTGGCCGACTACAAGTCGAGCATCCTCGATGGGGAAGAGGACACCGCGCAGCGCCGGGCCGCCAAGAACATGCAGCTCCCGGTCTATGCCCTCGCGTACAAGAAGACCTTTGGCGAGCTACCGGCGAAGACCGCGCTGATCTTCCTCGAGTCCGGTCAGCGCGGCGAGACCACACCCACCGAAGAAGCGATGGGCGCGATCGCCGCCGTCATCACCTCGACCGCGGCGAAGATCCGCGCGCGACAGTTCCCCGCGTCGCCCGAACGACCGGAAGCCCGAACGTGCGCGCAGTGTCCGTACAACGCGATCTGCACGGAGTCGTGGAGCGCACGACAAGTGCGAGGCCAATCTCTCTAGCGGGTCACTGCTACCAAAATTGTCTTTGCACAGAGACAACCAAAATAGGTAGCGGGCATCCGGCGGTCAGATCACCGCCGGATCGTCGATCGCGACGGCGGTCGAGCCAGGTCCTGGTGGCCGTACATATCGCACGAGGATGAAGAGCGCGACGAGGATCGTGCTCGCGAGCAGCACGAAGATGCCGCGGTAGCTGAAGCGGGGGATCAGGAGCTCTGCGGCGATCGCGACCGACGCCGGGACCGCGATCGACTCGGCGGCGGTCTTGAGCCCGGCGAACACCCCGGTCCGCGCCGCCGGGATGAGCGACGCGAGCAGTGGCCAGCCCGCGGCGGTGGCTGCGCCGTTCCCGATGCCGGCGATGAGGACCACCGCGATCGTCTCCGGGAGGTGTTGGATCACGAGGCCGCCGAACGCGGCGATGGCCAGGAGGGTCCACCCGAACGCCAGCACCGGTTTGTCGCCGAACCGGTCGGCGAGCCTGCCCGATGCGACGGCGGCCGCGGCCGTCACCAGGAGCGTTGCCGCGGCGAGGGCAAGGGCGACCCGCTCGCTCTCTCCGATATCCACCGTGATGAACAGGGTGAGGAAGGGGAGGATGGCGCTGAAGCCGAGCATGAAGACGAAGATCGCCGCGAGGTAGCGGAGCGCCTGCCGCTGGCCGGCGAGCTCGGCGATGTACCCGCGCACTCCGAGCCGCGGCCCCTCCGGAGCCGGCTCTTCGGCGATCGGCGGCTCGCGCACGCCGACCACGGTGAGACCGAAGGTCAGCACCATGACCGCGGCGACCAGCCAGTACGTCCACTCGGGCACCGTCGCGGTCGTGACCACGGCGGCGATCAACGCGAGAAAGGCCACCTGGGAGACGAGCTGGACGCCGGTCGAGACGCCCTGAAGGGCGCCGCGCTCATCGGGCGTGGTGATGTCGGCGAGCAGCGCCACGTACGGATCGGCTGCCGCGTTGAAGAAGACCGAGAACAGGACGATGGCGAGGGTCAACCCGAGGACTTCGTGCTGGGCCGCCGCGAAGAGGAACAGCGCGGCCGAGAGCGGCACCCCGATGACGATGAACGGCCGCCTGCGTCCGAGCCGCGTTCGGGTGCGATCGGAGAGCGCGCCGATCGTCGGCTGGATGATCGCGCCCTCGATGCTGCGGGTGCTCGAGAGAAGGCCGGTGAGCAGATCGCTCGCGCCGGCCGACTTCAGCAGCTGCGGGAGCACGAAGTTGTTGAACGCGTAGAACGCGCCCGCTCCCACCGACCCGGCGGAGTAGAGCAGAGTCTTCGTTCGTGTCAGCCTCGCCATCGGCACCGCGACGCTATCCGAACCGGCTTCCTGGGCCTCCGAGGACCGCCCGATACCGTTATTAGTAGCAATCGAACACGTGTTCTATCATCAGAGGCGGCCCATAATCGGGACCGGACACGCGCGGAAGGAGGTCGCCGGTGGAGATCTCGGTGGTCGTCGCCGTCGCCCTCGGTGCCGCCGCGCTCGGTGCGCTCCTCGGGGCGCTGCTGCTGCGCCGTTCGACGAGCGATGCTCCGCTGTCGCTCATCCAGCGGGGGATGCAGGCGGACGCCGCGCTGCTGCAGCAGACGCTCGGCGAGCTCCGGGCCGCGAACACCCAGGCCCTGGTCGATCTGCGGTCGGAGATGCAGCGTTCTCTGGGCGCGACCGAGCAGCAGCTGCTCACGCAATCGGGGGCAACGCAGCGGACGCTCTCGGACCTCGGCGTGAAGCTCTCGAGCCTGGGCGAGCAGAGCGCGCGCATCGGTGAGCTCGCGAAGGACGTCGGCTCGCTCCATGACCTGTTCCGGGCCCCCAAGCTGCGGGGCGGCTTCGGCGAGCTCATGCTCGAGCGGCTGCTCGCCGACAACCTGCCGGCCGGGGCGTTCGAGCTCCAGTACGGGTACCGCGATGGCTCACGGGTCGATGCGATCGTGCGGTTCGCGGATCGGATCGTGCCGATCGACGCGAAGTTCCCGATCGAGTCGTTCAACCTCATGGCCGCTGCCGCAGATGACGCCGAGCGCGCGAGCCGCCGTCGGGCGTTCATCTCGCAGGTGAAGCGGCACGTTGACGCGGTGGCGAAGTACATCTCGCCGCTGGATGGCACGATCGATTACGCGTTCCTGTACTTCCCCGCGGAGGGCGTGTACTACGAGGCGGTCATCGTGGAGCCTGAGCTCCGCGAATACTGCTCGGCGCGACGGGTCCTGCCGACGTCGCCGAACACGCTCGTCGCGTACCTGCAGATGGTCTCGTTCGGCCTGCGCGGCCTCGCCATGGAAGAGCGTTCCCGCGAGCTGAACGAGAACCTTCGACGCGCGGCTCTCGAGCTGGAGAAGTTCCGCGACGCGTACGAGACCCTCGGCGACCACCTGCGGAATGCCGCGAAGAAGCACAGCGAATCGCTGCGCGGCCTCGATCGGGCCGCGGATGCCATCGAGGCGGTCGGACGGCCGCTCGGGGGGCCGCTGGGTGTCGAACAGAAGACCCTGCCGCTCACCGGCGAAGAACAAAGCTCGGTGCGGCGCCTGCCGTTCGTGGCTCGCGGGGACGACCGCTGAGCGCGATCCTGCTGGCGATCGCGGCAGCGGCCGCGGCCGTCGTCGCGTTCACGGTCGCGACCCGCGATCCCGACGGCCCCCTGAGCGTCGCGCTCGTCGTGGGGGGCGCGGCGCTCGCGTTCGGCGCGCTGGCGGCCACGATCTTCGTCGGGCTCGGCGCGCGAGGCGCCACACGAGGGAAGCGGCGCGAGGCCGCGGCGGCGCGCGGACTTCGGCGCGGCGCAATGGTCGGTAGCGCGATGGGGCTCCTGGCCCTGCTTCGGGTGCTCGATGGGCTCACCGTGCTGACCGCGGTGTTCGTGATCGCGCCGTTCGTCGTGGCCGAGGCCGTCCTGTCGACCCGGCGCGTGTGATCGGAGCGTCCCGCTAGGCTCACGGCACCGATGGATGTGCAGGCACTGAAGCAGCGCGCCGCCGCGCGGATCGACGACGCAGCCCCGGCCCTGGACGATCTTGCGCTCGCGATCCACGACCGACCCGAGATCGCGTTCGAGGAGCGCTTCGCCGCTGCGGCCCTCGCGGACTACGTCGGATCACAGGGGCATGCCGTGACGCGTGGCGCGGGTGGCCTCGAGACCGCGTTCGTATCCGAGGCGAAGAACGGCTCAGGCCCCACCGTCGCGATCTGCTCCGAGTACGACGCGCTTCCGGGCATCGGTCACGGCTGCGGACACAACCTGATCGCGACGAGCGCCGTCGGCGCGTACCTCGGTGTGGCCGCGGTCAGCCGCGAGCTCAAGGGTGCGATCCGGCTCATCGGCACGCCCGCCGAAGAAGGTGGTGCCGGAAAGGTGAAGCTGCACGCCGCAGGGGTGTTCAAGGACGTCGATGCCGCGGTGATGTTCCACCCGGCCGATGCCGACGTGCTCGATCCGCTGATGGTCGCGCTTCGGGTCCTCGACATCGAGTTCCGCGGCAAGGCCGCGCACGCGGCCGCGTCGCCGTACGACGGGGTGAACGCGCTCGACGCGCTCATGCTCGGCTGGAGTGCGATGAGCGCGCTCCGGCAGCTCGTTCGGAGCGACACCCGGATCCACGGGATGATCACCGACGGTGGGCAGGCCTCGAACATCATTCCCGAGCGCGCCGCCGCCCGCATCATCGTGCGGGCCGCGGACCAAAGCTACCTCGGCGAGGTCCGCCGGCGGGTCCTGGCGTGCTTCGAGGGCGCCGCGACCGCGACGGGCGCGGAGCTGCGATATGAGTGGGGCGAGGCGATGGACATGGTCACCACGAATCAGCCGATGGCGGCGGCGTTCCTCGCCAACGCTCGCTCGCTGGGTCGTGAGCTGGGTCCCCGGCGCGCCGGCGAGACGTCCGGCTCCACCGACATGGGCAACATCAGCTCGCTCATCCCGTCGATCCATCCGTTCCTGTCGGTGAGCGAGGATCGGATCCCCTGGCACTCGCGAGACTTCGCGGCCGCCGCGCGCACACCGCGGGCCCTCGAGACGATGCACGTCGCGGCAAAGGCGCTCGCGTTCACCGCGATCGACCTTCTGGCCCGACCCGACCTGCTGAAGCAGGCGAAGGACTCCTTCGCCGCGCGTCCACGCTCGAAGTGACCGACCTCCTCATCCGAGGCGGCACCGTCATCGACGGCACCGGCGCCCCCCGAACGCGGGCCGACGTCGCGGTGCGCGATGGCCGGATCGTCGCGATCGGGGACGCTGCCGGCACCGGGTCGGGCGCACGGATAATCGATGCCACCGGGCGCGTCGTCAGTCCGGGATTCATCGACATCCACTCTCATTCCGATGAATCGGTGCTCGTGAACTCGGCCCTCGAGAGCACGGTCCATCAAGGGGTCACGCTCGTCGTGGCGGGTAACTGCGGCGGCGCCTCCGCACCGGTCATGGGCCTTGCCGCCGAGGAGCTCGACCGCGATCTCGCGCGCTACGACCTCGAACGGACCTGGACCTCGTTCGGCGAGTACGCGGCAGCGGTCGACCGATCCGGAGCAGCGATCAATTTCAGCTCGCTCGTCGGACACGGCACGCTCCGGATGTGTGTCATGGGGGCCGACGACCGCGCCCCGACCGGCGGAGAGCTGGCCGCGATGCGGGCACTCCTGGCGGCGGCGCTCGCGGACGGAGCGATGGGTCTTTCGACCGGCCTGATCTACCCGCCGAGCGCCTACGGAACGACCGACGAGATCGCCGCCCTCGCGTCCGTGGTGCGCGAGCACGACGGGCTGTACGCGAGCCATATCCGGAATGAGGGCGACGAGCTGTTCGCGGCGATCGAGGAGAACCTCGAGATCGGACGCCGTAGCGGCGTGCGGGTGCAGCTCTCGCATCACAAGGCCTCGCAGCGGCGCAACTGGGGCAAGGTCACCGAATCGACCGCGATGATCGAACGGGCGCAGGCGGCCGGCGTCGACGTCATCGCCGACCAATACCCCTATACCGCGTCGTCCACGGGCCTCAGCGTGACGATCCCGAAGTGGGCGCACGCCGGCGGATCGCTCGCGCTGTGCCAGCGCCTCGGTGATCCGGCCGTGCGGCAGCGGATCCGCGGTGAGTACACCGAGACGGAGCGGAACTGGCAGCACATCGTCATCGCCCGGGCCATCCATCATCCCGACTGGTCCGGCAAGACCGTCGCCGAGCTCGCGGATGCCGCGGTCCAGGATCCGCTCGAGTGGACCTGCGACGCGCTCATCGAGCACGACGGCGCGATCGACATCATCCATCACTCGATGGACGAAGCCGACGTCCGATACGTGATGGCGAAGCCGTGGATCTGCGCGGGGAGCGACTCGCGCGCGAACGCTCCCTACGGACCGCTGTCGTTCGGCAAGCCGCATCCCCGGTCGTACGGAACGTTCCCGCGGATCCTCGGCCACTACGCGCGCGACCTGGGCGTGCTGACGCTCGAGGACGCGGTCCGGAAGATGACGTCACTCACCGCCTCACGGCTGAAGCTGCACGACCGTGGTGTCGTGCGGGTCGGCGCGTGGGCCGATCTCGTCGTGTTCGACCCCGAGACGATCATCGACGCGGCCACCTACGACGACCCGCACCGCTATCCGATCGGCATCGACCACGTCATCGTGAATGGATCGGTCGTGACGCACGGCGGCGAGACCCTCGCCGCGCGACCCGGGCGGTTCCTCCGTCTCGGACAGGATGCCGGCGCCGTTCCCGGCGCGACCCGTGGCTGAGCACCCGCGCGTGGCGATCCTCGCGCAGGGTCTCTTCACGCGCCAGACCGCGAAGACCGCGATCGGTGTCCTGCGCTACGCGCCGTACCCCGTGGTCGCGGTGGTCGACGCGACGCGCGCCGGCACCGATGCCCTGGCCGCGGTCGGAGTCGGGCAGGGGATCCCGGTGGTGGCGACGGTGGGGGAAGCGGTGGCGCTCGGCGCCCAGGCGCTGCTCATCGGCACCGCCGCGCCGGGCGGTCGCATTCCCGATCACTATCGGCCGCTATTGGCAGACGCCCTGGAGCGGGGGCTCGCGATCTGGAACGGTCTCCACGAGCGCGTGCTCTCCGATCCGGCGCTGCGCGCCGCCGCCCTGCGTGGCGGCGGCACGGTGCGCGAGCTGCGCGAAGCCCCGCCGGATCTTCCGATCGGGGGCCATCGCGAACGCCGGGCGGGCACGCACGTCGTGCTCACCGTCGGCTCCGACGCCGCGGTGGGGAAGATGACCGTCGCGCTCGAGCTCGTGCGCGCGCTCGAGCGCTCGGGGCAGCGGGCTGTGTTCGTCGCCACCGGGCAGACCGGCATCGCGATCGCCGGACAGGGGATCTCGGTCGACGCGGTGGTCGCGGACTTCATCGCCGGTGCGGCCGAGCGGATGGTCTGCGACGCCGCCCTGGGCGCCGACTGGATCGTCGTCGAAGGCCAGGGCTCCCTGACCCATCCCGGCTTTTCCGGCGTGACGCTCGGCCTGCTGCACGGCAGCGCGCCCGACGTGCTCGTCCTTTGTCATGACGCGTCCCGTACCGAGGTCAAGGGCTTCGGGGGTCATCCACTGAGATCCCTGCGCGAGCTCGTCGGGCTGTACGAGGGCGCGGCCGCCTGGAGCCGACCCGACGGGTCGCACGTCCCGGTGGCCGCCGTCGCGCTCAACACGAGCGCCCTCGACCCCACCCAGGCAGCGCGCGCGATCCTCCTCGCCGCCGAAGAGACCGGGCTGCCCGCGGGGGACCCGGTGCGGGACGGCGGTGCGGCCGATCGTCTTGCCGCCGCGGTGATCGGCGCGCAGCTCCCGTGAACATCACCGTCCGCACGCTCGACGTCCATCTCGCGGTCCCGTTCGCGATCTCGCGCGCCGTGCGCACCGAGAAGCGCGTCGTGCTCGTCGAGCTCGTGGAGGGAGGGCGCGTGTCCCACGGCGAGGCCTCGGCCGATCCGTTCTTCGGCGAGACCACCGAGTCCCTCGAACGGGATGTGCGCGCGGCCCTCGACCTCCTCCCCGAAGACCCGGCGGATCTGCAGACGCTCCGCGTCCGGCTCAACGAGCGTTTCCCCCACGGCGGCGGAGCGGCATGCGCGCTCGACGTGCTCGCGCACGACCGGGCGGCGCAGGATCGGGGAGAGCCGCTACGGACCTTCCTTGGGCTGGCGCCGGCGGAGGCGCCGCCGACGTCGTTCACGCTCGGCATCGCCGCGCCTGCGCTCATGGGGGAGCGCGCCGCCGCGGCGAAGGCCGCTGGCTTCACCGTGCTCAAGGTCAAGCTCGGTCACGACGACGACGATGGTCCGGTGCTCGAGGCGATCCGCGCGGTCTTCGACGGGACGATCCGCGTGGATCCGAACGCCGCATGGACACCCGCCGAGGCGCCGGCGCGGATCGAGCGGATCGAGCGCTACGGCATCGAGTTCGTCGAGCAGCCGGTCGCGCCGGACGACATCGACGGCCTGCGTTACGTGCACGAGCGCAGCGCGCTGCCGATCGTGGCGGATGAGGCGGTCGTGCGGCTCGGTGACGTCGACCGGGTCGCGGGAGCCTGCGACGGGATCAACGTGAAGCTCCAGAAGTCAGGCGGCATCGCCGAGGCCCGCGCGATGATCGAGCGGGCCCACGCGCTGGGGCTCAAGGTCATGCTCGGCTGCCGCGCCGCGGAGACGAGCGTCGCGATCGCCGCTGCGGCGCATCTCGCGCCGTCGGTCGAGTGGGCCGACCTCGATGGGAACCTGCTGATCGTCGACGACCCGTTCATCGCCGTTCCCGTCGAGCGTGGGCGGTTCGTCTTCAGCGAACGGCCCGGCCTCGGGGTCCTCACACGCGCGTGACCGGGAGGTGGGGGACCGCGCTCCTTGCGCTGTGCCTCGCGCTCGCTGGGCTCGTCGCGTTGGCCGTCGCGTATGGCGGCACGGCCACGTACCGGTCGATCCTGGGGGCCGGCGCGCTCGCGAGTCCGAGCTTCGACCTCGCGACG
>JANLWM010000004.1:0-3330 GCA_031364525.1 Chloroflexota bacterium
GCGAAGGTCCCACCCGTGCGGGTCACCGCGGTCACCGCCACGATCTCGCGGCTCATCTTCCTGATCGGCGTGCTCGTCGTGACCACCCCGATGGCCCTCGCGGTCGTCTCCGTCGTCACGTGGATCATCGCCATCGCGAACATGGCCTCGTACGCGATGTTGATGCAGGGGATCTACCCCGATAGCGAGCGTGCCTCCGCGATGGGCAAGGTGCGCGTCGGGGTGTCCATCGCGAGCATCGCGAGCGCGACGTTGGCCGGCCTGTTCATCGATTCGTTCCCGGCCACGATCGTGTTCGCCGTCGCGGCAGCGATCTCGATCCCCGGCGGCGTCGCGTTCGGCCGGATCCGGCATGACGGACCGGCGCTCCCCCTCGTGCGGCGGCGGCCGAACCACATCGCCCGCGATGTCTGGCGCGACCATCGGTATCGGCGGCTCCTGATCTCCTTCTCGATCTTCGGCTTCGGCAATCTGATGAATGCCGCGCTCTATCCGATCCTGCTCGTGGACCACTTCAACGCGTCGAACAGCTTCGTCGGCATCATGACCGCGCTGCAGTCGGCGGCCGCTGTGGTCGCGTACTTCGTGTGGGGCCGCTTCATCGATCGCGGCTCATCGCTTCGCACGACGGTGCTCGCCACCGCGCTCGGACTGCTCATGCCCCTGGGCTACCTCGTCGCACCGAACGTCTGGTTCCTGCTTCCGGTGGCAGCGGTCGCCGGCATCACGAACGCTGCCGGGGACATCACGTTCTTCACGAACATCGTGCAGCTCGCACCGCGCGACCGCGTCGGTGATTACGCCGTCGCGCAATCCTCGCTCATGGGATTGCGGGGCACCATCGCGCCGTTCGCGGCCGCGACCCTCCTCACCGTCTTCGCCCCGCAGTCGGTGTTGCTGTTCGCGATGGGCCTGATGGCGATCGGGCTCATCGTCATGCAGCGTGCCGTGCGGCTGGCGCTTGCCGCGACGCAGCCCGGCGCGGAGGTCGTGCCGGCCTAGGAGGGTGACAATGAATTCCATGCTCCGTATCGCGGCAGTCTTCGTCACCGTTGTGGTCGCAGCGTGCTCGGCCGCACCGGTCGTGGCTCCGAGCGCGAGTCCATTCCCCAGTCCGACTGTGGCCGCGGCGAGTCCAACGACGAGCCCGTCGCCGGTGCCATCCACATCTGCACCGACCGCGTCGCGGACGCCGATCCCACTTCCGAACACCGCTCAGATAGACGCCCCATCTGGGAGTGTGGTCTGGGTGATGGTCGGCGAGCAGACCCTCGGGGCGCGCCTCTACCGGTCGGCCGATCGAGGCGAGACCTGGCGCGAGAGCACGTTGCCGCCGCTCGCCCCGGTGGTCCTTTCGTTCATCGACGATCGCGAGGGCTGGGCGATGGTGCCGACGGGCGGCTGCTGTGTGGCGCCGCCCCCAGGAGCTCAATGCGGCGCGCCGGTCGCCCTTGCGCACACCACGGACTCCGGCGGGACCTGGCAGGCCATCGCGGCGTCGGGCCTCGAGCCGCCCGGTCCGTGCGTGAGCACGATCCGATTCGCCGACGCGCAGCGAGGCTTCATCGCGGCATTCGACCCGGCCGGCTCGCCCCTTGTCTATCGGACGGCCGACAGCGGTCGGAGCTGGACGAGCTCCACCCGGCTGCCCGACCCGCCCGGCTTCACGACCCGCGCGGCGCAGGGGCCGAGGCTGGGCGTGCGCCACCTCGCGGCATTCGGTACGACGGTCCTTCTGACTGCCTTCCCGGATGATCCGGCCAGTGGAGTGAGATACGTGTACCGCTCGACCGACGGCGCGGCGACCTGGGTCTATGCGACCACGGCGCCGAACAACATCCAGGACGTGACGTTCGTCACCGCAACGCGCTGGCTCCAGATCTCATCGCCAGCGGACGCGAAGGAGACGACCGACGGCGGGTCGTCCTGGCATCCACTCGTGACGACCTACCAGCAGGCGGCGCCGGTCGCTCCCGCCGTCGTGTTCGGCGACGCGCAGGTGGGCTACGCGACGGTGCGCGGCACGATCCAGCGGACCGTCGACGGCGGCGTTACCTGGCGCGCGATCAAGACGCCGGGCACGTTCTAGCGGAGCGCGATCCCCGACTTCGCGATCGCGGCGAGAAAGCGGTCGGCGATGAGCTTGTAGCCATCATCCGACGGGTGGAAGCCGTCAGCGGACACGGTGATGGTGGACGTGAGGGCGGCCGATCCGGTGAAGAGGTCGACGACGATGACCCGGTCCGGGAACGCCGCGGCGAGCGCGGCGATGGCCACGTTGTAGGCCGTGATGCGCGCGAGCAACCCGGTCTGGTCCTGGCCCGCGTACGCCGGGACCGATCGCAGATCGGGAACGCTGCCGACGAAGATCCGGGCCTCCGTGCCCCGGACGAGGGGATCGACGACGGCACGGACCGCAGCCCCGTAGTCGGCGGCACTCACGCTCGCGTTCAGATCGTTGACGGCGAGCCAGACCGTCACGAGCTGCGGCTTGAGCGACAGCGCCGTCGGCAGCTGCTCGCGTACTGCCTGCGACGCGATCGACCCGGACACCCCGAGGTTCGTGTAGGTCGAGCCAACGGGGAGCCGCGCGGCGACGCGCGCCGGCCAGGAGCCGTTCCTGGGATCGCTCGCGCCGACGCCGACCGCGTCCGACGCCCCGATCGCGACATAGCGGATCGCGCCCGGTCCGGCCGGTGTCGGGGTGGGCGAGGCGGTCGGTGCGGTGGTCGTGATGAACAGTGTGGCCGTCGCGGTCCCGGCCGGCGTCGCGGTCGTCGCCACCGGCGCCGCCGTGCTGCCGCCGCATGCGGCCAGCAGGAGCGCGATGACCACCGTCAGCGTTCTCACCCGGTCGAGGGTACGCACAGCGGTAGAATGGAGATGTTCCTGAAAGGGATCACGGGGATGCGTGGTTTCGACAGGGCAGGCGAACGTATCGCTGCGAGCCGAGGTACGCCGTTCTCCCTCGTAAATCCGAACGGCGCCAGGTAACTGGCAACACTTCTTACGCACTCGCTGCCTAGTCAGTGAGCGTCCTCCCGGCCTCCCCTTCGCGGGCCGGGAAGGGCGTAATGAGCGAAGGTGCGGTCCGCCGATCGTCCGGTAGGCGGGTCAAAGATCACGGACTGGCGGGAACGAAAGCGCGTCGGTCGCGCGTCCGATCCCGCGAGACAACCAAAGCGCCGACTACGCTCGTAGGCGCGATACGGTCAAGGGCCTTGGACGGGGAGTTCGACCCTCCCCCATCTCCACTCGTTGGCGGTGGCTCGGCCGGGGCCGGCGCAGCCGGACCCGGCCGGACGCGCGAAGGTTGCCCTCAGCAGTCGA
>JANLWM010000005.1:0-2460 GCA_031364525.1 Chloroflexota bacterium
GATCGATCCCGAGACGAGGGTCCCTGACTCGGTGACACCAAGGTGCAATGGATACGGAACGGCTTTCGCGAGCCGGCGGTACGCCGCGATCATCTTCGGGACTTCGAACGCCTTCACGCTGACGACGATGTTGTCGAAGTCCAGCTCCTCGAGGATCCGGATCTCGCTGAGCGCGAGGTCGACCATCCGCTGCGCGTCGTCGCGCAGCTCGCCGTCCACCTTGTCCGGGATCGAGCCGAAGTTCACGCCGATCCGGATCGGGGTGCCCTGCTCCTTCGCCCGTCTGACGACCTCGCGCACGCCGTCCTTGTTGTGGATGTTGCCGGGATTGAGCCGAAGCTTGTGGACCTTCGCGTCGAGCGCCATGAGGGCGAGCTTGTAATCGAAGTGGATGTCCGCGACGACCGGGAGGATGCTCCGGCGGACGACCTCTTTGAGCGCCTCACCGGACCGGCGGTCGGGGACCGCGACGCGGACGATCTCGCAGCCGGCCTCCTGGAGGCGCTCGATCTGCGTGATCGTGGCGTCGACGTCATGGGTGAGCGTCGTGCACATGGACTGAACGGCGATCGGAGCGCCATCGCCGATGGCCACGCCACCCACCCAGACCCGCTTGCTCGCCCGGCGGACACGCGGGCCGACGCGGTCCTCGGGGAGGTTCAGATCGACGGTCATCGGCGCCTGCATCTGGTCTAAGGGTAGCCGCTGACCCTTCGCTTTCGGGCATCGATGCCGTAGCGGCGCGGCCGCCGTACCGTTCACCCAACGTGCCTAGATCGCTTCGCGCCTGCCTTGTGGCCGCCTGCGTCCTGACGCGGCTTGCGCTGCTGCCACTGCCCGTCCAGGCGGCGTACGGCGGTCTCCGGCTTCCCTACCCGCCGGGCCGGGCGTATGTGATCACCCAGACCCCCGGTGCCTTCGAGCGCTGCCCGGGCGGGAGCCACTGCATCGGGAACGATGTCTGGGCCTACGACTTCGGGCTCCACAGCGGCGACCAGATCGTCGCCGCTCACGCCGGCACCGTCATCCGCTACGTCGCGGGGTTCGGCACCGGCTCCTGCGATCCGGCGTTCCGGAACGACGCCAACTACATCGTCCTCGATCACGGCGATGGCTACTCGTCGATCTACTGGCACATCAGCTACGCCTCAGCGGCGGTCGCGCCAGGACAATCGATCGCCCAGGGTCACCCCATCGCCGACGCCGGCGCCGCCGGCATCGTGTGCGGGAGCCCCGGCGACCATCTCCACTTCGCCGTAGAGCCCACTCCGCCCGATGGCGTCTCGGTGATGCGCTCGGTCCAGATCCGCTTCGATGAGGCCGGCGAGCCCGCGGCGGGCACGGCGCCGGTATCCGCGAACCGCCCACGCTTCTCGGCCACCTACGTGGACGGAAGCGAGTGGGTCGTCCTTGGGAACGGTGAGCGCCATCAGACCGCCGGCCTGTGGCGCAACACGGGCTGGGACAGCTGGTCGCAGACGAACTCCCGCATCGGCACGTTCGGACCGGAGCCGAGGCAGGATCAGCCGAGCATCCTCACCGGAACGAGCCGCGTGGGCCAGAGCCAGCCGGTCGTGGCGCCCGGCGACATCGCGGCCTACGTCTTCGAGCTGACCGGACCGCCGACGCCGGGCATCTATCGCCTCTACCTGCGCCCCGTCATCGACGGCATCACCTGGATGGAGGACCAGGGCGTGTTCTGGCTGGTGGATCGGCGATGAAGCGGTTCACCCCGATCGCGACCTTCTTCGCCGTCGTCATCTGCGTCGTCGCCCTCGGCGCGAGCGCGCTCGCTGCGACGCGCGGACCGATCGCGCCAGCGAGCGCGTACATCAGCCAGTCGCTCGGCTACGAGCTGCAGCTCCCCGGCTCGTGGCGTCGCTCGACGGTGCTCTCCACGCTCGTGCGCAACGGGAACCTGAAGGTCGGGCATGAGGTCTTCACGATCCGAAGCACCGCCGACGAGTCGAACGTCCTGGGCGACCCCGGTCCTGGCGCGGCGTGGTCGTACGTCGCGGTCGTCGAGCAGTGGCGCGATCCCGCGCAGTGGACCGCGATGGCCTGGGCCACCGATCCCCTGCTCGCGGGCTGGGCGAAGGGCCAGGTCGTCGAGGGCGCGGTGATCGACGGACGCGTCGCTGCGAAGGTCACGAACGGTCCGCGCTTCTCGGTCGCCTACTACGTGCAGGACCGCGATCGCATGTTCGTCGTCGGCTACAAGGTCGATGCACCGGACTGGAAGCCGCTGGCGGCGACGGAGGCCGAGCTGCGCGCGATCGTCGCCTCGTTCCACATCACGCCCTAGATGAAGCGGCCGAAACGACGCGCTCCAGCACGACCACGGGGATCACCCGTTTCGTCTTCCTGACGTAGTCGCGGAAGCCCGGCATCATCGCGGCGTGCGCTTCGTACAGTCGATCACGCTCCGCGCCTGCCGGGAGCGGCGTGGCAGTCACGTCG
>JANLWM010000007.1:0-4611 GCA_031364525.1 Chloroflexota bacterium
GGACGTGACGCGTTCGATGCGCTGCTGCGCGACCGGGAGCTGGTGCAACATGACGCGGCATCGTTGAAGGCCTGGGGTGACGACCTCTATGCCGAGACTGCCGCGAAGCTACAGGTGGCCGCAAAAGAGC
Organism: Chloroflexota bacterium; assembly: GCA_031364525.1. Taxonomy (GTDB): domain Bacteria; phylum Chloroflexota; class Limnocylindria; order P2-11E; family P2-11E; genus UBA4735. The sequence continues at coordinate 131 of JANLWM010000007.1, forward strand.
TCGGAGACTCCGACTGGCGTGACTCGGTCGCTCGCCTCCGCACGCAGCACCCGGCCGAGGACGAGCTGGTCGCGGCGTATCGGACGGAGATGGAGCGTTCGCGCGAGGCCACGCACGTCGCGGGCCTCGCGACCATGCCCGCCGGCGAGTCGCTGATGGTGGAAGAGATGCCCGACTTCGCCCGCCCGACGCTGCCCTACGCCGCATACGTCCAGCCCGGTCCGTTCGAGCGGTCTCGACGAGGACGGTTCTGGGTGACGCTGCCCGCTGCCGGCGAGCCGGACGCGGTCAGGTCGGAGCGCCTGTCCGGACACCCGCGAAGGGGCATCGCGGTCATCGCCTGCCATGAGGGGTATCCCGGTCACCACCTGCAGCTGGCGACCGCTGCCGATCACCCGTCGCTCGCACGGAAGGCCCTCCGGTCGAACGTGTTCATCGAGGGCTGGGGCCTCTACGTCGAGGAGCTCATGACCGAGATCGGTTTCCTCGATGACCCGGAGACGCGGCTGCTGCGGCTGAAGGACCTGCTCTGGCGTGCCGCGCGGGTGGCCGTGGATGTCGGGCTCTCGACCGGCGAGCTCGGCTTCGAGCAGGCGGTCCGCTTCATGATGGATGGACCGAAGCTCGAGCGGCCGGCCGCGGTCGGCGAGTGCCGCCGCTACACCCTCGACCCGTTGCAGCCGTCGAGCTATGCGCTCGGCCGTGCGGCGATCCTCGACCTGCGCGCCCGAGCGCGCGCCAAGGGTCTTGGGATGCGCGAGTTCCACGACGCGCTGCTCGGCTGCGCCTCGATCCCGCCGGCGCTGGCCGCGGCGGAGCTTGGGTGGTAGCTACTCAGCCAGACGCGGGAGCCTGGGCGTGGCGGTCGTCGCGGCGGTGTAGGTGATCGTCAGGTTGCCGTTCTGGACGTTGATCTGCTTCGCGATGAGCTGCCCACCCACGACGGTCGCGGGGTTGCCGTTCAGGTCGATCGTGCCGTTCGGGAGATAGAGCGTTCCGGTCGCATCGAGGGTCTGGCTTCCGTTCTCCGACAGGCTGGCGGTGCACGTGGGGTCCTGATAGACGGTCATGTAGCTGTAGATGCCCGTCGTCATCGGCCGGATCACGGAGTCTCCGGTCATCCCGGAGCAGGTCCCGGTGGTGCCCGGGTAGCCGCTCATCGTGTTGTAGATGAGCACCTTCCCGTCGCATGCGGTATTCGTGTTCGCGTCGATGTGGGTCGCGTTCGTGTCCTGGGTGATGCCGTTGAACCCGCCCCCCTTGAGGATGTAGATGCCGTGACACAACGCGCCGCTGAGGGTGCCGGTGTAGATGCCCTCCGGCTTGGTGGTCGTGCCGCCGATCACGCCGGGATTCGTCGGCAGGGTGTTCACCCCGTTGTAGCTGCGTCCATCGGGCTTTGGGTAGCCGGCGAACGGGTCGGCCACCGGTGTGATGCCGGTCTGGACCGTGACGCCCGCCGGGAACGAGTTGGCAGTGGTGCCGCCGACCGTCGCGAAGGTGTAGCTGTTCGGCGTGCACGCGGCCGGCGGCGAGGCGCAGATCTGCAGATCCTGACCGGAGCTGAACCCGGTGACCGCGGACGTGGCGCAGGAGTTGGTCACGATGCCGCCGCCGTACACGTGAATGTCTTCGTTGGACGACACCGTCAGGCCGGGCGTGCCGCAGCCGGTGCCGAGCGACATGATCGGGTACCCGTTGTTGAGCGACTCTGACCCGGCGACACCGCGGGCCCGTACCGGATTGAACGCCGCCTCGGCGGGCACGAGCGTCGTCTTCACCTGGCGGACGATCACGACCTCGATGTGCTGCACCGGATTCTCGCCCGCGTACAGGCCCGACGTCGGCGCGTTCGAGGACGCGACGGTCGAGCCGTTCACCGTCACGGTGGTGCTGCTCACGCCGTCGGTGAACCCGTTCTTCGTGGCGTCGGAGATCGCGGCGGCCGTCGCCTGCGACACCGAGCCACCCTGGTACAGGACCACGGCGCCGGCGAACGCCGCGGCATCCGCCGCCTCCTGCTGGGCCCGTTTCGACGCGAAGAGCTGGCCGGAGTCGACGGCAAGACCGACGGCGAAGAGGAGCGCCATGAACACGATCGCGACCATCACGATCGCCTGCCCGCCCTCGGAATCACGACCGAGGAGCTTCATCGCTGGATCACCAATTGGGATCCGCCGCGCAGCGTGATCTGGAAGGCGTTGCCCAAGAGGTACTGCGACGGCAGCGGGACGAACGGCGCGGTCGCGTCGACCGTCACCCGCTGGTTGCGGTTGTTGCCGCCGTCCGGGTAGTCGATGGTGACGTCGATGTTGTACACGCCGATCGCGTTCGCGGTCACGGCGGTGATGACGTTCCCGAGATTGTTCGCTGCGGGGTTCAGGCAGTTCGTGCACGGTCCGACGATCGGGTTGCCCGACGCGCCGTGGACGATCGCGTACCGCGTGCCCTCGCGGGCGGCGTACGCGAGCGTGTTCTCCTGCCAGACCGCCCGGGCAACGTCAAAGATCCCGGTCACGAGCAGCAGGAACAACGGGAGGGTGAGCGCGAACTCGACCAACGCCTGCGCGCTGTCGTCTCGGAACCGCGCGGGCGACCAGCGACCCAGCACGCTTCCCATTAGAAGAACGTCCGGATCGTCGTCGTGCGGTCGAAGGTCCCGCTATTGGGAACGAACGGCCAGGCGATCAGGGTGGTCCAGCCGTAGACCACGCGAACGCTCACGAAGCACGGCGTGGCGATGGTCGGCGGGCTCACGCATGCCGTGACGCCATCGGCCTGGGCCTTGGTCACCGTGACATTCGACGCCGATGCGTTCGCGGTGGGGGTGCGGTTGATCTCGTTGATCACTGCGCTCTGGGCCTCGGCCGTCGTCGGCGTGGAGTCGATGGCGTACGACTCGGCACCCGCGCGCGCGCCGTTCTCGATGGCGATCTGCAATCCGAAGGCTCGCGCGAGGTCCGCGCCGCCCAGGACGGAGAAGGTGAGCAGCGGCAAGGTCAGCGCGAGCTCGACCATCGCCTGTCCAACGGAGTCCGCGAAGAACCCTCTCACGGGCTCCAGTCTGTAGACAAGAGCGCCGGGTTACGCCCCCCGCATGTGGGACCTTCGTCCTGGGAGTCTCCCCGGACGTGCCGTCCGAAAAGCGGTCAGTCGCGCAGGAAGGGGCCGCCTTTGCCGGCCTCTGAGTGAACGGTCGGCTACTGTCGCGCGTACCAGATGTATCGCTCGTAACAAAAAAAGGGGCACGGGGGGGGTCATTTGCAGATGCGCCGACTTGTCGCGGTCCTGGGCGCGGCCATGCTGGTGGCCATTTCCTGCAGCGCGAGCACGACAACGGGCCCGGCGGCCACGGTGGCCGCATCGGCCAAGGCCTCGGAGACACCGGTCGAGGGCGGGATCATCGTCGTCGGATCGATCTCCGACCCGAAGACGATGCAGCCGGTCATCGCGACCGACACCGCCTCGAGCGCCGTCTGGTCGCAGTTCTACCTCGGCCTGACCCGGACGAACCGCGAGAGCGGCGAGACCGAAGGTCAGCTTGCCGTCGACGCGCCCAAGCTGTCGGCCGACGGCCTGACGGTCACCTACACGCTCCGCGACAACCTCGTCTGGTCGGACGGCACTGCGTTCACCGGCGAGGACTACAAGTACACGGTCGAGGCCGTCATGCGGTCCAAGAAGACCGTGCGCAAGAGCAACGTCAACCTGATCGCCGGCGCCGTCGACTACGGCGACGGCAAGACGGACTCGATCTCCGGCATCAAGTACGACGCCAAGACGATCACCATCACCCTCAGCAAGATCTTCTGCCCGGCCATCGCCGGGCTCGGCGGCGCCGGCGCCGGCGGCATCCTGCCGAGCGCGAAGTTCAAGTCCGTGTGGGACAACAAGACGACCGACACGAGCAAGAACATCGACGACAACCCGCTGAACAACAACCCGCCGGCCTCGATGGGGCCATTCATCTTCAAGAGCTTCACCCCCGGCCAGCAGGTCGTGATGGACAAGAACCCCAAGTACTTCCGTGGGGCACCGCACGCCGACCAATACATCATCAAGACCTACGCGGACGCCACCGCGATCAAGAACGCCCTGATCACCGGCGAGGTCACCTACGGCGGCGTCGAGGCGAAGGACTACGACGACGTCGGCAAGACCGCGTCTCTGAGCCCGTACCGGTTCAAGTCGCTCGTCTACAACTACATCGCCTGGAACGCCCACGCGGCGAAGGCCCCGTGGCTCGCGAACAAAGCCGTCAGACAGGCCCTCTGGTACGGCATCGATAGCGACGCGATCGTCAAGAAGCTGCTGTTCGGGTACGGCACGAAGGCCCTCGCCCACACTCCGCCGGTCTCGTGGGCCTACGACCCGGCGGGGCTGACCGATTACAAGCTCGACCCGGCCAAGGCCAAGCAGCTCATCGAATCGGCCGGCGCAAAGATGGGTGCCGATGGCTTCTACCGCTGGACCGACGGCTC
>JANLWM010000033.1:0-2727 GCA_031364525.1 Chloroflexota bacterium
CGAGGCGGGTGATCGCCTTCTCCACCTGGATCGGCGCCGACATCATCAGGTCAGCGAGCTCGTCGACGATGAGGACGATGTACGGCACCCGATCCGGTCCGCTCCGCACGGCGTTGTAGGCCTCGATGTTGCGAGCCGTCGCCCGCGCGAACAGGCGATAGCGGCGGTCCATCTCGCCGACCGCCCAATAGAGGGCATTCAGGATCTTGTCGTGGTCGGTGACGACTGGCACGACCAGATGCGGGATGTTGTTGAACCCCGCGAGCTCGACCCGCTTCGGGTCGGCGAGGATCAGCCGGACCTCGTCGGGCGTCGAGGTCATGAGCAGGCTGCAGATGATCGAGTTGATGGAGACGCTCTTGCCCGAGCCCGTCTGTCCGGCGATGAGCAGATGCGGCAGCCGTGCGAGGTCCTGAACGATCGGATTACCGGTGACGTCGCGGCCCAGGGCGACCGACAGCTTCGAGGTGGCATCCTTGAACATCGCTGTCTCGGCGACGTCCCGGAGCGTCACCATCCCGATCGAAAGGTTCGGGACTTCGATACCGACGACGCTCTTCCCCGGCACGGGGGCTTCGATGCGCAGGGTCCGGGCCGCAAGCGCGAGCGAAAGGTCGGAATCAAGCGCTTCGATCCGCGAGAGCTTCACGCCGGCCGCGGGCTTCAGCTCGTACCGCGTGACGACCGGCCCGACGCTTACCTCGACGACCTTGGCCACGATATTGAAATGCGCGAGGGTCTCCTCGATGACGCGCGTGTTACGCATCACCTCTTCCTTACCCGATCGCGCGGCCGAGCCTTCTTCGAGAAGATCCAGCGACGGCAGGACCCAGGGGACGTCCGGCGGATCGGCGTGCATGACGCCTTCGGCCGCGACGATCGCCGACGGCAGGCCGGCAAGGGCGCCGCCGGGGGGCAGGATCTGCACCGGCACGAACGGCAGGATCTCCTGCTGCGCGACGGGCTTCACCGGCTTCCGGACCGGCCGCTCTTCCTGCATGTTGATCTTGATCGGAGCGTCGTATGCGATCGGCTGGGGGGCGGTCACGTCTTTCGTGCGGCCGGTTCGGGCTGTGCCCGCACCGGCCGAGCCCCATTCAGATGGATCCGCCGTACCACCGGGGAGCGCCGCACCGGGCCGGAAACCGAACTGCGGCCTGCGGTCGAGAGCGGGTCGGGCGAGCTCCTGCACGGTGCGGTTCGCGGCGATGACGACGCCGATGACGAGGACCGCGAGCAGCACGATGATCCCGCCGGCGTTGCCGAGGGCCTTCGTGGAGGCGCCCCCGAGCGAATGGCCGAGCCACCCGCCGTTGCCGGTCGCGACATCGGCGATGCCAAGGAGCGCCAAGACGATCAGCAGCGCGCCGATCCCCGGCAAGAGCAGCTGCCGTGCGAGGGCCCGGCGCCACACGACGGCGGCCGCGACGAAGAACAGGATGGGGACGAGCACCGCTCCCCAGCCGAGAAGGTCGGTCAGGATACGGTGCCACCAGTCGAGCACGGAGCCGCCGGTGGACAGGAGCGCGACCGCCGAGAGCAGCCCGAACAGACCGAGCGCGACCCCGATGATGTGGTCCCGCACCTCTTCGCGCATTCGGGCTCCTGGCGTTGCTTCGCGGCGGCTCGTGGGCTTTCGAGCGGTGCTCTTCTTCGCCATCAGACCTGCATGATGACCGGCAGCACCATCGGCCGCCGCTTGGTCCGGTCATACAGGAACGACGAGAGGCTCTCGTGGATCGCGTTCTTGAGGGCTGACACCTCGGCGAGGTGCGGCCCGGTCTGGGCCCGGCTCAGTCCCTCGAGCACCTTCTTCCGGGCCTCTTCGATGAGCGCGGAGGCGTCTTCCTCAGGGACGAAGCCGCGGGTGGTGATGTCCGGTCCCGCGACGACCGCGCCGGTCTGCTGTTCGATCGTGACGACGACGAGGAATATGCCTTCGGTGCCGATCGACACGCGATCGCGCATCACCGACTGGCTGACGTCCCCGACGCCGAGGCCGTCGACGTACACCTGACCGCTGGACACGTGCTCGCCCACCTTGGCTCCACGGTCCCCGAGCTCCAGGACGTCGCCGTTCGTGATGATGAATGACTTGTCCGGATCGACTCCGAGGTCGATCGCCATCCGCGCGTGACGAACGAGCATCCGGTACTCGCCGTGGATGGGCACGAAGTGCTTCGGCTGGAGGATGTTGAGGAGCAGCTTGAGCTCTTCCTGGCTCGCGTGGCCCGAAACGTGCGGCCGGTTCGCGGCCTCGTAGACGACCTCGGCCCCAAGCTTGAAGAGGTTGTCGACCGTTCGGCTGACGAGCTCCTCGTTGCCCGGGATCGGGTTGGAGGACATCACCACGGTGTCCCCCTCCTTCACGGCGACGTGGCGGTGGTCGCCAAGCGCCATCCGTGACAGCGCGCTCGTCGGCTCGCCCTGGCTGCCCGTGGTGATGATGCACAGCTCGTGGTCCGGGAACTTCCCGATGTCGCCGGCATGGATGATGGCCCCCTCGGGGTACTCGAGGTAGCCGAGCTCCTTCGCGGTCTTCGTGTAGTTCTCCATGGAGCGGCCGATGATCGCGGTCTTCCTGCCCCAGGCGCTCGCGATATCCACGATCTGCTTGATGCGCGAGATGTTCGATGCGAACGTCGTCGTGATGATCCGCCCCTGCGCGCGCGACATGATGCCGTCGAAGATCTCGCCGACGTGTCGTTCGGAGGGCGTGTATCCCGG
>JANLWM010000037.1:0-1920 GCA_031364525.1 Chloroflexota bacterium
CCATCGCGGTGTCCTCGACGCGCTTGTCCACCCGGACCACGGAGTCCTGCCGGACGAACGCGAGGAGCCGGAGACGCTTCTCCTGACCCGAGAACGGCTGCGGGCCGCGGGGAGCTGTCATTACAGGGGCCCGCTGATGCCGCCGTCTTTGCGGATACGCCAGAAGTGGATGGCGATCAGGAAGCCGGTCGCGAGCGGCAACGCGACCACGTGCAGCACGTAGAACCGGAGCAGCGCGTTCGCGCCCAGCTGGTACCCACCGAACAGGACGAAGGCGGCCTCGTTGCCGACGAACGGCGCGGCCTGGGCGATGTTGTACCCGACGGTCACCGCCCAGAAGGCGAGCTGGTCCCACGGGAGCAGGTAGCCGGTGTAGCTCAACAGGAGCGTGAGCACGAAGAGGAGCGTCCCGACGACCCAGTTGAACTCGCGCGGTGGCTTGTACGAGCCGGTGTAGAAGACCCGGATCATGTGCAGGAACACCGTGATGACCATGCCGTGCGCCGACCAGCGGTGCATGTTGCGAAGGATCTGGCCGAAGATGACGACGGTCTCGAGGTCCTTGATGTCGGTGTAGGCCTCGCCGGTGCTGGGGTGGTAATAGAACATCAGCAGCGTCCCGGTGAGGGTGAGCACGAGGAACAGGAAGAACGTCAGGCCACCCATGCACCACGTGTATGGGATCGCGAGCGCGTGGCGGCGCACCTTCACCGGATGGAGGTGCAGGAAGACGTTCGTGAACACGGCGAGCGACTGGTTCTTGCGCGAGTCCGGGTAGCCGTGACGGAACAGGGACTTCCAGATCGGTCCGGTCTTGACCCGGCGCCAGACAGCGGCCGGCAGTTCGAGCATCAGTTGACCTTCACAGTGTCGCGCGTCTCCACATCAGAGCCCTTTCCGTTGGTGTGGGGATGGCCGTTGCCGTTATGGCCGTTCAGCTGCTTGTACCCCGCGGCAACGACGGGATCGTACATGGGAAGCGGCCGGATCGATTTGCGGCCACCCACGGTCAGATCGAGGTGGATCTCGTCGTCGATGGATTCCTTCGGCAGGGCCCGCCCGACGCTCGGGGTGACGCTGCCGTAGCGGTTCATCGTGATCGCGTCCGTCGGGCAGCGGATGATGCACAGGGCGCAGCGGATGCAGGCGGTCTCATCCAGGAAGAAGGCGACACCGTTCTGCCATTGCTTGGCCTCACCGACGCCCGGGATCGACCCGTCATCGACGATGTCGGCCATGTCGACCATGTGGATGACGTCCATCGGGCACACGTCGACGCAGCCCCCGCAAATGATGCAGAGCTCGCCGATGATCTCGATGTTGAAGTTGCATTTGAGACAGCGGTCCGACTCGGCGACCGCCTGCGCGGTCTCGTAGCCGCGGTTCACCTCGAGGAACAGCCCCCGGCGCTCGCTCTTCGCGAGCTTCGGCATCTCCTGCCTCGGGATGCGGTCGTAATCCGACGACATGTTGTGATAGATCCGCGCAAGTGGGCCCTCGCCGGCGATCTGGCCGAGGTTGTCGGGCAGGCTGGAGCGGCGGAGCGTGACGACCTCGTGGTACTCCGGCACGTTCACCGACGCGGCGATCGGGTCGAGGTACCGGGCGATCTGCTGCGCCGCCGCGCGACCCTCCGCGACCGCCTCGATGATGGTGGTCGGGCCGGTCCGGTAGTCACCGGCGATGAAAATGGACTCGATCGCCGTCTGGAAGGTCTCGGGATCGACCTTCACGTCACGCCAGCGCTTGACCCGGAACGGCTCGAAGTCGTTCATGAAGGAGCGGTCCGGAGCCTGCCCGAGCGCCAGGAGCACGGTGTCGCAGGGGATCAGGAACTCGGAGCCGGGGATCGGCTCGGGTGCCCGGCGGCCGCTCTGGTCCGGCGCGCCCAGGCGGTTGCGGATGAAGGACACGCCCGTG
>JANLWM010000064.1:0-5971 GCA_031364525.1 Chloroflexota bacterium
CCGCCGTGCCGCTGCTGCTCGCCGGCGTCGCTGCAGGCTGGGGGACCTGGGATCGCGTCGTCGAGGCCCTTCGGCTGGTCCCGCACGCGTCCTCGGGATCGCGCTGCCGGAGAACGATGTCGTGATCATCGACCCGCACGCGATCTGGACGCTCGAGCCGGCCGCGATGGTCTCGCTCGGGACGAACACGCCGCTGCTCGGTCGGGCGCTCACCGGCCGGGTCGTCGCCTGCGCGGTCGACGGCGAGCTGCGGCTCGACCGCACGCGGGCGGCGGTCTCATGAGCCGGCGGCGCGGTGCCGTCGCGGAGCGCGAGGCGCGCCTCGTCGTGGAGCGGCAGTTGCATCTTTATGCATCAGATATGTATAGTTATGCACCGATGAGCAGGGCAGCGGTGCTCGGTCTCGAGGATGGCTCGATCTGGTGGGGCGAGGCGTTCGGCGACGCATCGAGCGCGTCGGGCGAGGTCGTCTTCAACACCGCGATGACCGGCTACCAGGAGGTCGCGTCCGATCCCTCGTACAACGGCCAGCTCGTCGTGATGACCTATCCGCTCATCGGCAACTACGGCGTGTTCCCGCGCGCCGCGGAGTCACGCAGGCCGTGGGTCGAGGCGCTCGTCGTGCGCGAATTGAACGCGACCTGCCGCGAGGGCACCCTGGATCTCGATTCGTACCTTCGCGCCAGTGGGGTCCCCGGCATCTCGGGGGTCGACACCCGCGCGCTCACGCGCCGGTTGCGCTCATCCGGCACGCTCCGGGGCGCGCTCATCCAGGTCCCCCCGCATCGGGCCCTCGATCCGGAGATCGGGAGCGAGGCCGTCGCCACGGCTCGGGCCACGACGCCGCTCGCTCAGCGTCCGCTCGTGAGCGAGGCCAGCGTCACGGCCGAGCGTCAGGTCGGCGCCGGACCGAAGATCGCGCTGATCGACACCGGTGTGAAAGAGAACCAGATCCGCAGCCTGGTGCAGCGCGGCGCGACCGTGCGCGTGTTCCCGGTCGACCTTCCGGCTCGCGACCTTCTGCTTTGGTCTCCGGACGGCATCGTGATCACGAACGGTCCCGGCGATCCTTCAGCGATCCCGCAGGTGGCCGCCAGCGTGAAGATCCTGATCGACATGGCCCAGAGCCGGGGGACCTCGCGGCCGGTGCCGATCCTCGGCATCTGCCTGGGGCATCAGCTGGTCGCCCGGGCCATCGGCGCGTCCACGTCACGCCTGCCGTTCGGCCATCACGGGAGCAACCATCCGGTGCAGGACACCGTCACCGGTCAGGTCGTCATCACCAGCCAGAACCACGAGTTCCAGGTGGACGAGACCTCCTTGCCGCTGCACTCGGACTTCTTCGTGAGCAAGCGCAATCTGAACGACGGATCGGTCGAGGGGCTTGCCCACCGCACGCTTCCGATCCGGACCTACCAGTACCACCCCGAGGGCGCGCCCGGTCCGCGGGACAACGAGCCGGTCTTCGATCGGTTCATGGACGACGTTCGCGACGCGGTCGCACGGCGGTCATGACGCGGCACGAGTACACGCTGGTCGATGTCTTCACCGCTACGAAGTTCGGCGGCAACCAGCTCGCGGTCTTCCGCGACGGGCGAGGGGTCGAGGGCCCGTTGATGCAGGCCATCGCGAAGGAGCTCAACCTTCCCGAGACCGTGTTCGTGCTCCCCGCGGAGCAGGGCGGCGACCATCGGCTCCGGATCTTCACTCCGGCGCGCGAGCTGCCGTTCGCCGGCCACCCGACGGTCGGCAGCGCGTTCGTGCTCGCGGCGGGGATGGACGCGGCCCTCCGGCTCGAGGAAGGCGTCGGCGTCCTCGGCGTCACGGTCCGTGACGGATTCACCGAGATGGAGCAGCCGCTCCCGACGTTCGAGCGCGTCGATGACCGCGCGTCCGTTGCGGCGAGCGTCTCGCTCGGGGTCGCGGACCTCGAGCCTGCGGTGCCCGTCGAGATCGGCTCGAGCGGCAACCGGTTCACCTTCGTCGCGGTGCGCACGCTGGACGCCGTGAAGCGCGCGACCCCACGAGATCTGACCGAGGCGGCGTTCATCTTCACGACCCAGACCACCGACCCCGGCTCCACGGTGCACGGCCGGATGTACGCGCCCTGGCAGGGGATCGCCGAGGACCCCGCCACCGGCTCCGCGTGTGGGCCCCTTGGGGCGTACCTGGTGCGGCACGGGTTGTCGGACGGAACGCGGATCGTGGTCGAGCAGGGCTACGAGATGGGCCGCCCCTCGCTCCTCTATGTCCGCATCGGCGGTGTGGCGGACCGGATCACGAGCGTGCACGTCGGCGGGCGTTGCGCGCCAGCCGGCGGCGGATGGATCGACGCATGAAGGTCCTGCTCATCGGCTCCGGACCGATCCTCATCGGCCAGGCTGCGGAGTTCGACTACGCCGGGACCCAGGCCTGCCGGGCGCTGCGCGAGGAGGGCATCGTGACCGTCCTCGTGAATTCGAATCCGGCGACGATCATGACCGACCCCGGGGTCGCGGACATCACCTACATCGAGCCGCTGACGGTCGAGGTGCTCGAGCGGATCATCGAGCGCGAGCGTCCCGATGGCCTCCTCGCCACGCTGGGTGGGCAGACGGGCCTCAATCTCGCGGTCGCGCTCGCGGACGCCGGCGTGCTCGATCGCTACAACGTGAAGCTCCTCGGTACGCCGCTCGATGCGATCAAGACGGCCGAGGATCGCGAAGCCTTCAAGAATCTCCTCATCGAGATCGGCGAGCCGGTGCCCGAATCGGTCACCGCGCACAACGTCGACGAGGCGCTGCGGTTCGCGGAGCGCATCGGCTTCCCGGTGGTGATCCGGCCGGCGTACACGCTCGGCGGCACCGGCGGCGGATTCGCGAACGATCCGGACGAGCTCCGCGAACGCGCGCAGCGCGGCATCAGCGCCTCGCCGATCGGGCAGATCCTGGTCGAGCGCAGCCTCACCGGCTGGAAAGAGCTCGAGTGGGAGGTCATCCGTGACGGCGCCGACACCTGCATCACGGTCTGCAACATGGAGAACATCGACCCGATGGGCGTGCATACCGGAGACTCGATCGTGGTCGCGCCGTCGCAGACGCTCTCGGACAAGGAATACCAGCAGCTCCGCAGCTCCGCGCTCAAGATCATCCGGGCGCTCGGCATCGAGGGGGGCTGCAATGTGCAGTTCGCGCTGCACCCGGACCGCTCGCCGTCGGACGATCCGGATGCGAAGGTCCCGTACTACGTCATTGAGGTGAATCCGCGCGTATCCCGGTCCTCGGCGCTGGCGTCGAAGGCCACCGGCTACCCGATCGCGAGGGTGGCGGCGAAGATCGCGATCGGCAAGCGGCTCTGGGAGATCCCGAACGCGGTGACCCAGAAGACGAGCGCCGCGTTCGAGCCGACGCTCGACTACGTCGTCGTGAAGATCCCGCGCTGGCCGTTCGACAAGTTCAGCGCCGCGGACCGGCGCCTCGGGACGCAGATGAAGGCCACCGGCGAGGTCATGGCGATCGACCGCACGTTCGAGGCGGCGATGCTGAAGGCGCTCCGGTCGTTGGAAGTGAAAGGTCAGGGACTGTTCTTCGAGGCGCCCGCCTGGGTCGACGTGACCGACCCCGCGGCCTTCATCGCCCGATTCCTCGCGACCGAGCCCACCGACGACCGGATCTGGCGGGTCATGGCCGCGCTCCGCCGGGGCGGGACCGTCGATGCGGTGCACGACGCGACGAATATCGACCGGTGGTTCCTGCGAAAGCTGCGCAACGTCGTGCGGTTCGCGGCGGACGAGCTCCAGGGCAAGACCCCGAATCCGACGCTGCTGCGCCGGGCGAAGCGGATGGGCTTCTCGGACGTCGACATCGCGGCCCTTGCCGGGGTGCTCGCGACGGACATCCGCCGGCTGCGGCTCCAGTGGGGGATCGTGCCGGTCTACAAGATGGTCGACACCTGCGCCGCCGAGTTCGAGGCCGTGACGCCGTACTTCTACTCCACGTACGAGCAGGAGAACGAGGCGTTGCCGCTGGAAGGACCGAAGACCGTGATCCTCGGGTCCGGCCCCATCCGGATCGGCCAGGGCATCGAGTTCGACTGCTGCTGCGTGCAGAGCGCGATCGCGCTCCGCGAGCGCGGCACGAAGGCGATCATGATCAACAGCAACCCGGAGACCGTGAGCACGGACTTCGACGCGTCGGCGCGCCTCTACTTCGAGCCACTGGACGAGGAGTCGGTCGCCAGCGTGTTGGCCAATGAAGGCGGCGACATCGCCGTGCTGGCGCAGTTCGGCGGTCAGACGGCCCTCAATCTGGCCGATCGCATCGAAGCGATCGGCGGCCACATCAGCGGGACCAGTGCCGATGCGATCGGTCTCGCGGAAGATCGCCGGCGCTTCCACGAGTTCGCGACCGCGCTCGGGATCCCACAGCCGCCCGGCGGGACGGCGTCGTCTCTTCCGGAGGCTCGCGCCATCGCCGACGAGATCGGCTACCCCGTCCTGGTCCGACCGTCGTTCGTCCTCGGCGGGCGCGGCATGGAGATCGCGTATGGGCCGGACGACCTCGACCGCTACTTCGGCTCAGCGCTCGAAGCGAGCGTCGGACGCGTGCTGGTGGACAAGTACCTGCGCGGGCGCGAGGTCGAGGTGGACGCCGTCAGCGACGGGACCGAGACGCTGGTCGCCGGGATCATGGAGCACATCGAGCGCGCGGGCGTGCACTCGGGCGACTCGTTCGCGATCTACCCTGCCCCGAACCTCAGCGCCGCGGAACGCGACGAGATCGTCGAGCTCACCCGGAAGATCGCGCGGTCGCTTCCGGTCCGCGGCCTCCTGAACATCCAGTTCATTGTCGAAGCAGGCCGCGTCTGGGTCCTCGAGGTGAACCCGCGTGCGAGCCGCAGCGTGCCGTTCCTCACAAAGGTCACCGGCGTGCCGCTGGTGCAGCTCGCGGTGGCGATCGGGCAAGGCAGCACGCTCGAGGCGGAGGGGTACGCGCGCCCCGATGGCCTCTGGCCATCAGGCGATCTCGTCGCGCTCAAAGCGCCGGTGTTCTCGATGGCGAAGCTGTTGGACGTCGACACCTACCTCGGGCCGGAGATGAAGAGCACCGGTGAGGTGATGGGCATCGATCGCACCTTCGCCCCCGCGCTCTGGAAGGCGCTCGTCGCCGCCGGGCTCGCGCCGATGCCGAGCGGCAAGGTCCTCATCACCGTGGCTGACAAGGACAAGCCCGAGGTCAAGGCGATCATCGAAGGCTTCCACTGGCTCGGCTACGACATCGTGGCAACGAGCGGGACCGCGGCCCTCATCCGCTCGCTCGGCATCGACGTGACCGAGGTCCCGAAGCTCGGCGACGGCGATGCGACGATCCTGCAGCTCATCCGGTCCGGCACCTGCGCCGCGGTGATCAACACACCGACGCTCGGGAAGACCGTCGACCGCGACGGGTTCCTCATCCGTCGCGCCGCGGTCGAAGCGCGCGTGCCATGCCTGACCTCGATGGATACCGCTCTCGCGGTCGTGACCGCCCTTCGGGCGAGCGCCCAGAGCTACAGCGTCGCGCCATTGTCCGAGTACCGCAGCGCGCCCGCCCTCGCATGACCACGAAGCGGACCGGCACGCCGTGGAAGACGCCGCTCGAGTACGGGCGGACCCTGACCGGCCTCACGATGAACCTCATCGTCCGCGACGTCGCAGCGAGCTTGCCGTTCTACCGGGACGTGCTCGGCTTCACCGTGCACTACGCGGACGTGGACTTCGCCGCGCTGCAGCTCGCCGACGCGAACATCCAGCTGCACGCGGACCACACGTACGACCACCAGCCGTGGGCCGGTCGCCTCGCGGAGGCGGGGAAGCGTGGCCTCGGGGCCGAGATCCGGATCCTCGGCATCGATCCCGACGCGGCCGAGCGCCGAGCCCGCGAGCACCGCGTCAGCGTGCTCTCGGGTTCAAAAGACTGGCCGCACGGCTGGCGCGATGTGGTCCTCGAAGACC
>JANLWM010000066.1:0-7992 GCA_031364525.1 Chloroflexota bacterium
TGCCGCTGAAGCGTCTCTGGGGCGTCGGGCCGAAGACCCAGCGGGTGCTCGAGGACCTCACGCTTGAGGTCCCGCCCGCATCGCTCGGGGCCACCGAACAGGTGGGCCGTGCCGGTCACATCGAGGAACGCCTCGTCGAGCGAGATCGGCTCGACGAGCGGCGTCCGCAGCGCGAAGAGCGCCATCACCGCGTCCGAGGCCTCCTCGTACGCCGCTGCGTTGCCCGGGACGAAGATCCCCTGCGGGCAGAGCTTCCCCGCGTGCACGAGCGGCATTGCTGAATGCACCCCAAAGGCCCGCGCCTCGTACGACGCGGCGCTGACCACGCCGCGTTCGTTGGGGCCGCCGCCGACGATGACCGGTCTGCCCCGGTACTCCGGATGATCGCGCTGCTCGACCGAGGCGTAGAACGCGTCGAGATCGCAATGCAGGATGGTGCGCTCGGTCACGCGAACGTGACCCGATGGGCTTTCGCTCCTGGCGCGATGAACCGCGTCAGGAGCTCGCCTTCGTCGCGCAGTGCGGTGACGTCGGCCCTGGCGAGCTTCTTGAAGGGCGACACTGCCAGTGTCGCTTCGCTCGGCTTCGACACGATGGTCCAGGTGCCGGCGACGACGCCGTCAACGAGGATCGTCTGCGCGACATCGCCATTCTTCCCGATGACCGTCTTCCGAAGCGTCTCCGACAGGATCCGCACGCGTTCGGGCGCCGCGTACGCAAGCAGCGTGCTGTCCCACTTTGGGAGGTAGCGCACCGGCGCGGCCGTATCGGCCGAGGGCAGGGGAGCGCCCTTCAGGTCGTAGAGCGTGCGGCCGCGTGGGTCGGTGAACGTGCGGATCTTCGCCCCGAGCTCGTCGAGCGCCGCGCGGATCGGCGGCGTGCGGATCGAGCTCCACGATGAGATGTCCTCGATCGTGGCCGGTCCGAATGCCGCGAGGTGGCGCTCGACGGTGAGCCGCACCGCGGCGGCGAGATCGGGCACGCGGAACGCGCGGATCCAGGAGTCGGCTGCGACGAGATCGCCGGCCCGGTGATGGCCCCACGACCCGCTCGGCGGGACATGGACGAGCCAGCCCTGGGACGCGATGAGCCACCAGAGCATCGGCGCCGAGAGGTCGGGCGCGACCCCTTGCGAGGTGAGAAAGTCCGCGAGCTCCGCGCGCGTCCGGGCGGTCTTCGCATAGCGGAGCGCCGCCTGATAGATCTTCGCTGCGTCCTTCAGGCGGCGCGCCTCGGGGGCCCAGCGGTCGCCGCGCGACTGCGTCGTCGCCACGGTGAGCGCGGGGTAGTCCTTCGCCGAGACGAGATGCAGGGTGCCGCGCATGAGCGTCGCCTTCACGACGGTCCGCGCTTCGAGGGCGTGCTCGAGATCGGTGATGGCGAACTTCGCCAGGCGCGACCAGAGCCCGACGTATGGAGCGGGGGACCACTGGGCCTGCAGCCCAGCGAGCTTCTCGATCGCGGCTGTTGGCGCGATCGCGGCGCGCTTCAGCAGCAGCTGGCGCGCGAGGAGGGCTCGGTTCAGCTCACGGTCGGAGAGCACCCGCGGCGTCGGCACGTGGGTGAGGTTACGAGAGCCGGCGGATGACCCCGATGACCTTGCCCTGGATCTTCACGTCCCGGGCGTAGATGGGCTCCATCTCGCTATTCGCGGGCTGCAGCCGGACGCGGTCACGCTCCTTGTAGAACCGCTTGAGCGTGGCGGTGTTGTCTTCGAGCAAGGCCACGACGATCTCGCCGTCACGCGCCGTGCTCTGCGGCTGGATGACGACGTAGTCGCCGTTATCGATGTGGTCCTCGATCATCGACTTCCCGCGGACGCGGAGGACGAAGGTGTCGTGTCCGGGCGCCAGCTCGGCGGGGAGGGTCATCGTCTCGGTCCGATCCTCGTTCGCGAAGATCGGCGAACCCGCGGCGATCTCGCCCATGACCGGCGCGACCACGAGCTTGGCGGCATGGCTTCCGGGAAGGGTCAGCGCGCGTGAGCGCGTCGCCTGCTTCTGGAGCCGGCCGTCCTTCTCGAGCTTGGTCAGATGGTGGTGGACTGCGGCCGTCGAAGCGAGCCCGACGGCCTCCGCGATCTCCCGGACGCTCGGCGGGTAGCCACGCTCGTCGATGGTCTCGCGGATGTAGTCGAGGATCCGTTCGGCTCGTTGCTGGTCTTGTTTCGTCATGCCCGGACGGTAACCGAACGGATGTTCAGTTGTCAAGATGGGCCCTCGTTTCGGGCCTAAATGAGCCGGCCCGGAGGAGTCCATAGCATCCGGCCATGGATCCGCTGGCCGTCCGAGACACCATCCTCGATTACACCGTCCGGACCCTCTGGGCGGCCGTCGTTGTGGTCATCACGCTTGTGGTGGCGCGCGCGGTCCGGGCGACGACGATGCGCATGCTCACCCGGCATCGGGCCCATGCGAACGCGACGGTCCTGCTCGGCAACCTCGCCCAGCTTGGCGTGATCACTCTCGGGGCGCTCGTCGTGCTCGCGATCTACACCCAGGGTGCATTCGGCTGGATCCTCACGTCATTCAGCGTGGTCGGCATCGTGGTCGGGCTGTCGCTCCAGGACATCCTCCGCAACTTCTTCGCCGGCCTGTGGGTCCTGGTGGAGCGGCCGTTCCGGATCGGCGACACGATCGACGTCTCGGGCTACCTGGGTCTGGTCGAGGAGATCTCGTTCCGCACGACCCAGCTGCGGACCCCCGACGGCCGTCAGGTGATCGTCCCGAACGGTGACTTCATGACGAAGCCGGTCGTGAACCTGACCCGCTTCCCGCTCCGTCGCGGCGTCGCGATGCTCACGCTCGATGCGACCAGTGAGCTGTCCACGGAGGCCGTGAAGGAGGCCCTCGCCTCGGTGAGCGCCGTGGCGCGAGATCCCGCGCCGACCGTCGAGCTGCATCGGGTCGCCGGCGGGCGAGCGCGCTATCAGGTCACGTTCTGGACGCCCGATCATGACGCCGGTCTTGCCGCGACGGTCGCCGCGCTTCGGACGCATTTCCCGGATGCCGAGGTCCGCGCCGCCTGAGGCCCGGAAGTTGCTCACGCAACGCGCTGGACAGCAGCGCGGTAAATTGAGCAGCAGCAAGAAGGGGGCGATCACATGAGCGATCGTGACAACGGCGGCGGGTTCTTCGGGGTCATCGAGGCGGTGCTCGCGATCATCGGCGCGGTGACGGTCATGGGTGTGCTCGCCGTCGCGGCGTCGGTCCTCGCATGGGAGATGGAGCTCCGCAAGTCCGAGCAGGAGTCCGCTCTGCCGGAGTCGCCGACCATCCCGACCGCGTAGCCAAGAGCGCCATGCGCGTCGTTCTGAAGCAAGAGGTCCGCGGCCTCGGCCGCCCCGGCGACGTCAAGGACGTCGCCGATGGATACGCGCAGAACTTCCTGTTGCCCAAGGGCCTTGCCATCGAGGCGAGCGCCGGCGAGCTGAAGCGCGTCGCGCAGGAGCGCGCGAGCGTGCAGGCGAAGCAGGATCGCAGTCATACCGATGCACAGGCGCTCGCGACGCGGCTCAACGCGGTCACGTTGATCTTCACGCTGAAGTCCGGCGACCAGGGCAAGACCTTCGGCTCGGTCACCACGAAGGACATCGCCGACGCCCTGAAGCGAGAGCATCGCATCGAGGTCGATCCGCGGAAGATCCACGCCGACGCGCTCCGCTCGCTCGGGGTCCACAAGATCGAGGTCCGCCTTGCGACCGACGTGCGGGCGCACGTGGCCGTCGCGATAGAGCCGGCGAGCTGACCGAGTTGAGCTAGACAGGCTCCCGCGTCTCGCCGAGATCGCGGAATCGCGTCAGCTCGGCCTCGAAGTGGAGATCGATGTCGGCCGTCGGGCCGTTCCGGTGCTTCGCCAGCTTCAGGCGGACCACGCCGTCCTTGCGATCCTGCAGATCCTTCTGCCACAGGAACATGACGAGGTCCGCGTCCGCTTCGAGGGCGCCGGACTCGCGAAGGTCGGACAGCATCGGCTCGGTGCCGCGCGTCTCGATCTGCCGCGAGAGCTGCGACAGCGCGACGACCGGCACCTCGAGCTCGCGGGCGATCGCCTTGAGCGCGCGCGAGATCTTCGCGACCTCCTGGACCCGGTTGTCATCGTCGCCGATGCCTTCGATGAGCTGCAGGTAGTCGATGACGATCATGTCCAGCTTTCCGCGCTCGGCCTGAAGGCGCCGGGACTTCGCGAGGATGTCGGTCACCGTCAGGCGGCTCGATTCCTCGACGAAGATCTGGGCTTGCTGGAGTTGGCCCGATGCGTCGCTGATCGCCTGGAGCTCCGGGAGCGTGAGGCGGCCGCGGCGGATCCGGTTGCCGTCGATCTCCGCGACCATCGAGATCAGGCGCTGCACGACCTGGAGCTCGCTCATCTCGAGGGTGAAGATCGCGCAGGTCTTTCCCGCTCGAAGGGCCGCGTGCTCGATGAAGCAGAGCGCGAGGCTGGACTTCCCGAGCCCGGGGCGCCCGGCGAGCAGGATCAGGTCGGATGGCTGGAGGCCGCCGGTCTTCTCGTCGAGCGTCTTGATGCCGGTCGGCACGCCGAGTCCCGCGCTGTCGCCGCGCTCCTCGATCTGGGTGATGTAGCGATTGAGAGCGACCTCGAGCGAGATGATGTCCCGATGCAGTGATGCCTCACTGACCGAGAACAGCAGTCGCGAGGCATCTTCGACCGCGCCCCGCGCGTCCTCGCGCACGAGCGCCAGGCGCGCGATCTCGTTCGCCGCGCCGATGAGCCGGCGCAGCTGGGCGGTGCGGGAGACGATCGTGGCGTACGTCTCGGCGTGCGCGACCGTCGGCACGTTCTGCATGAGCCCCACGAGGAACTGCGCTCCACCGACGGAGCCGAGCTCGTTCGTCGCGGTCAGCTCGTGCTGAACGGTCTCGAACGAGATCGCGTCACCGCGAGCGGAGACGCGCTCCATCGCGCCGAGCACGAGCTTGTGGTTATCGCGGGACAGGTCGGGTGGCGCGATGCGCCCGCGGACGAACGGCGCGAAGAGCGAATGGTCGATGAGGAGGGCGCCGAGCAGCGAGGCCTCGGCCTCGGGATTCTCGGGCGGCGGCTTGGGCGCGTTGCGGGCGAGGTCGATCGTCATACCGGCATGCCCTCTTCGTCGCTCCGGCTGAAGAACCGCGCCTGCTCGGCTTCGAAGTACAGCTCGAAGCGGCCGGTGGGCCCGTTGCGGTTCTTGCCGATGCTGCCGTGGATGAGCTTTGGCGCACCGGGTGGCGACTCGTCCTTGTCCTTCCAGAGCATGAGAACGATGTCGGAATCCTGCTCGAGACTGCCGGAGTTGTGTGAGACGATCCCGTCGGCAAGCCATGAGGATGTCGCGGGCACGGTCAGGTCGTAGACGTCCTCCTCACCGGCCGGCTCGATAGCGATCACTCGATCCCAGAAGAGATCGCTCGTCGCGAGCGTCGCCAGCTCGTCGTTGTCCAGCAACGCCGCGTACTCACGAACCATGGCGCGGGACGGCGCGAAGTTGAAGTGCGATGACCCTCCGTAGGCGGTGCCGCGGAGTGCGGCCATGCCTCGTGTGGTGATCCCTTGATCGGTCATCGCAGCTCGTACATCTTGGAATACCTCGCGGGGCAGGGTGTCCACATTCGTATTCGGCCGTAGCTGACTGAGGCGTTCGCGGGCGAGCATCGCGGGGAGCTCGCGCGGGCCGTAGGCCCCGACCACATCGAGGAAATGAAGCTGATCGACAGTGCCTGATACGTGCACGCGGTAACCATCGCGATACGGCGCCTCATCGACGACGTCGGTACGACTCACGATCCCGAGTCTCAACAGCAGCGCGGCGACGTCGGCCGCCAGACCTGGACTGTTCGTCGCGTAGTACATCGACACCGCGTGGTGCTCGTGATTTCCGATGCAGCCGTCCGTCGCCCAAAGATGCTTCAGGAGCAGCCCGATCTGGCGGTTCGAAAGCCGGAACGCCTCGCGTGGGATGCGCTTTTCGTGCGACCGCTGACCGAAGACACCGAGCTGCCGCAACCACAGATTTGCTCCCGCTGGATGCCATCTGTTCCCGTTACCCGAAATGAGGAGCTGATGCCAGCTTCCAATGTGCGAGGTGCAGGTCACGGTCGCGCCGAACTCCAGGGCCGCGCACTCCGTCACGCACTCGCTGTTCTCCATCGAGCTGGTCGTGTATCGCATCGGTTGGCCCTTAAGAAAGCTGCCGTCCCCGATCAACTGGCCGAGAAGGGCGACCCGTCGGTCCGGCCATTCGATCATGTCCGTTGGCTCTGGGATGGCGCGCGCGATCGCGAGCCGATCGTCGACCCGGAGCTGCGAGACCGTGCGCCAGCTCTTGAACGTGTACAGGCGGTGCTCGGCCGTCGCGCGGATGGATCGGCCGCTCGCGAGCTTCACTTCGAAGACCGGCCGACGCCCTACCGGCCACACCTTGTCGCTCATCGCTCGAACAACGCGGCCGGTCCCACCGATCGACAGCACTTCAGGCGTCGTCCCGACGAGCTCGCGGATGGGGACCCTGCGTCCGTCGGCGAGGCAGACGACCGTGTCTCCGGTCACGCACTCACGAAGCGTCGACAGCTTCGGCTCGTTGCCTGCGTCGCCCGCGGCGCGCGAGAGCTGCGACAGCGCCACGATCGTCACGTCGAGCTCGCGGGCGAGGGACTTCAGATTGCGGGTGATGGTGGAGATCTCCTGGACGCGATTCTCTTCATGCTCACCAGTACGGATCAGCTGCACGTAATCGACGACGATGATCCCGAGGCCGCCGGGCGCCTGCGCGATCGCGCGCCGGGCCTTCGTGCGGATCTCCATGATCGAGATGCCCGGCGTGTCGTCGATGAGGATCGGCAGCCCGGCCAGCGCTGCGGCGGCACCGGTGTCGCGGATGTTCCCCGTTCGGAGCGCGAGCAGGTCCGTGCGGGAATTGAGCCCAAGGAACCGCGCCACGATCTGCTTGGAATCCATCTCCAATGAAAAGATCAATACGCCGGTCCCGCGCTTGGCGACGTGATGGGCGATCGCGAAGCCCAGGCTTGATTTTCCGACCGAAGGCCGTGCGGCGATGATGACGAGGTCCCCTCGCGTGAAGCCCTCGGTGAAATGGTCGATCTCCCGGAAGCCCGATGGGATCCCGCTCACCTCGAGGGGGTGCTCCATGCGTTCGGTGATGTTGTCGTAGTTCTCAAGGAGCGCGCCCTGGATGTGCCGCAGCTGCCCGTTGATGGCGTCGTCGCGCAGGCTGAAGATCCGCTGCTCGGCCCTGTCGAGCGCGAGCGTCACGTCGGCTGGCTCGTCATACGCATCGGCGGCGATGTCCTTGGCCGCTCCGAGCAGCCGGCGCAGGAGGGAGCGGTCGCGCACGGAGCGGGCGTACCGTCCCACATCGACCGCCGTGGGCGTCGACTCGACGAGCTCGCGGAGGTACGCGGACCCGCCGACCTGATCGAGGAACTCGTTCCGGGCGAGCTCGACCTGCATCGTGAGCGGGTCGATGCGCTCGCGGCGTTCGAGGAGCGCCTGGGCGGCGCGATAGATCCGCTGATGCTTGCCCTGGTAGAAGTCTTCGGCCCGCAGCAGGTCGGCGACCTTGAAGATCGCGTCCCGGTCGATGAGCAGCGCCCCGAGGACCCGCTGCTCCGCGGCCAGGTCATGCGGGATCGCCCGTTCGGTGCCCTGCTCGAGCGTCACTTGACCATTTAGAACGCTTGTTCGAGTCGTGTCAAGACGGTCTGCATCAGCCGAACGCTAGGGTCAGGACCGGCCCGCGACGAGTGCCTTTGTGCACCACTCTGTCCACAGACCTATCCACAGCGGAGGGGATAACTACGACATGCGCGTTCTGGTGACCGGCGGCGCTGGATTCGTTGGCAGCCACATCGTCGAGGCCCTCACCGGCCGTGGCGACGACGTGATCGTGCTCGACGACCTTTCGACCGGCGCTCGCGCCAACCTCGATCCGGCGGTGCGGGTGCTCGTCGCCGACATCAGCGATCGCGAGCGGGT
>JANLWM010000088.1:0-7749 GCA_031364525.1 Chloroflexota bacterium
GCCGCCGAGGATGCCGGCGATACCGAGCGCGCGCTTCTCGTCGGCGATGACGAGCGTGTCTGGCGACAGCAGCCGGTCCACGTCGTCGAGCGTCTTGATGGACTCCCCGGCGTAGGCCCGGCGCGCGACGAGCATCCCGCCTGCGAGCCGATCGGCGTCGTACGCGTGCAGCGGCTGCCCGAGCTCGAGCATCACGTAGTTCGTGATGTCGACCGCGTTGTGGATCGGACGCATCCCCGCGGCGACGAGCCGGTCCTGCATCCACTTCGGCGACGGGCCGATCGTCACGTGATCGTGGTAGGCCGCGCCGAAGCGCCGGCAGCCCTCCGGGTCGTCGATGCGCACGCTCAGCTTCTTCGGATCGAGAGCTCCACCGAGCTTCGCCATCTGTGGCTCGCGAAGCGCGACCCGCTGGACGGCTGCGAGCTCGCGCGCGACGCCGACGATGCCCATGCAGTCGGGCCGGTTCGGTTGGAGCTCGATGACCAGCACGGGGTCACCGAGCGCGTCCGCGAGCGGTCGTCCGACGACGAGCGCCGGGTCGAGGATGAGGATCCCCTCGTGATCCTCGCCGAGGCCGAGCTCTTTTGCGGAGCACACCATCCCCTCGCTCATGATCCCGCGCATCTTCCGTGGCTCGAGGGTGAGCCAGCCATCGCCGTGTCCATCGCGCAGCGTCGCTCCCACCTCCGCGTAGGGCACGACGTCGCCGGCCTTGATGTTCATCGCGCCGGTCACGACGGTCTTGGTGCGCCCATCGCCGTACTCCACGGTGGCGAGCTGCAGCTTGTCGGCGTTCGGATGCTTCTCGAGTGACGCGATGCGGCCGACCCACACGTGGGCCCAGCCGCCGCCGGGCCGCTCGATGCGGTCGATCTCGGTGCCGCTCATGTGCAGCTGCCGGGCGATCTCGTCGGCCGAGCCGGTCGCGTCGGCGTAGTCCTTCAGCCACGACAGGGGCGCGCGGATCGTGGGCATCTAGCTCAATCTCGCCTTCGGCGAGACGCGCTCAAGGCTGGTGGTCTCACTCGTCGCGGCAAAGCCGCTCCTGCTCGATCTCGCCTTCGGCGAGACGCGCTCAAGGCTGGTGGTCTCACTCGTCGCGGCAAAGCCGCTCCTCGTTCGTTTGCTCACACCGACTCCAGGTAGCGGAGGTCGTTCTGATGGAAGGCGCGGATGTCCGGGGTGCCGGTGAGGAGCATCGCGAGGCGCTCGACGCCGCCGCCGAACGCGAAGCCCTGGTGCTCGGCGGGGTCATAGCCGACGCGACGCAGCGCGTCAGGATGGACCATGCCGCAGCCGGCGGCCTCGATCCACCCGGAGCCCGCGCACGTGGGACAGCGGCCGGCGTTGGTCACGCCGGCGCCGTCGCAGACGAAGCAGTCGAAGGCGATCTCCGCAGACGGCTCGGTGAACGGGAAATAGTCGGGACGAAAGCGGACCTTTCGCTCGCCGCCGAAGAGCTGCCGCGCGAAGCTGTAGAGCACCCCTTTGAGGTCGGCCATCGAGAGCTTCTCGTCGATCGCGAGCCCCTCGTACTGGAAGAAGACGCTCTCGTGCGTCGCATCCGTGGCCTCGAACCGGTAGCACCGGCCGGGCACGACCACCCGCACCGGCGGCTTGCGCTGCTCCATCGTGCGGATCTGCATCGGCGAGGTGTGCGTGCGGAAGAGCATCGGACCCATGTCCCGACCGCTCGCCCCCATGCGGCTCGACCCTCCGCCGCCGGCCGTCCGCGCGATCGACGCGACGGCTTGCGCGTCCTCGGCCACCCAGAGCGTGTTGAACTTGTCGCGCGCCGGGTGCCCCGCCGGAATGTTCAGCGCTTCGAAGTTGTAGTAGTCCCACTCGATCTCGGGGCCCTCGACCGCCTCGAATCCCATGCTCAGGAAGATGCGCGAGATCTCGCGGATGGTCCGCGAGATCGGGTGCATCCGGCCGAGCCGGACCGGTCGGCCCGGGAGCGTGAGGTCGAGGCCCTCACCGGCGAGGCTTGCCTCGAGCGACCCCTCGCGAAGCGCGCGCTCGCGATCGGCGAGCGCGGCCTCGATCTCGGTCTTTGCGTGGTTCAACCCGGCGCCGGCGGCGGGCTTCTCCGCGACCGGCAACGCCGCAAGGGCCTTCACCCGGCGGGTGAGCTCCCCATCCTTGCGCCCGAGATAGCGGACGCGCACGACGTCGAGCGCAGGTGCGTCCGGCGCGCCAGCGATCTCTCGCTTCGCCTGCTCGACCAGTCCGCTCAGCTCGTCGCTCGCCACGCGCCCTCCTCGTCCTGCTCCGGCGGGACCGGTAGGTCCCGGGGCATAGAAAAAGCCCTCGTCCGATCGGGACGAAGGCTTAGCTCCGTGGTACCACCCGTGTTCCGGCCGCCGCACGGCGGCCGACACTTCGTTCCGAGCGCTATCGGGCTCGACCCGGACCGGCATTTGGGCCGGTCGGCTCTGGAGTGAATTCCCGCCCGTCTCTCTCGCGACCGGCTCTCAGCACGTCTGCCGGTCATCCCTGTCGAGCGACCTTGCGGTACTGCTCTCCGTCTTCGCCGTCTTAGCTCGCCGGCGCCTCCGCCGTGAGCTTGTTCTCGCGCACCAGATCGACGTAGTGACGGAAGATCTTCGGGTCGTTGACCGCCATGTCAGCCAGGATCTTGCGATCGAGGTCCACACCCGCGGTGCGGAGCGCGGCCATCAGCCGGCTGTACGACACCCCGCCCTCGCGCGACGCGGCATTGATGCGAGCGATCCAGAGCGCGCGGAACTGGGCCTTGCGGGCCCGGCGGTCACGGTACGCGTACGACATCGCGTGGATCGCGGCTTCGCGCGCCGGGCGGACGAGCTTGTGCTTGGCGCCGCGGCGACCTTCGGCCTCATTGAGAAGGCGCTTGTGCTTCTTGTGGGCGGCAACGCCGCGCTTTACCCGTGACATCTGTTATTTCCCCAGGTTCGGCAGGAGCTTGCGCACCTGCTTCATGTCCGCGCGGTCGACAAGACCCTTGCCGGCGTGGCGGCGCTTGCGCTGCGGCGACTTGTGCGCGTTCAAGTGACCCTTGAAGGCCTTGGCCCGGACGATCTTGCCCGTGCCGGTCATCTTGAAGCGCTTCTTGGCACCGCTATGGCTCTTGAGCTTGGGCACAGTGATACCGACTCCTTCGACCTGCGTTGGGATGACTAGTGTACGCGATTCCCCGTCGCAGGACGTGCCGGAGCCGGCCGAGCAGGCGCAGCAGCAGGCGGAGCGGCGGCGGGCCTCGCTGCCGTTGGCGACGCGGGCGGTGACTGAGCCGGGGGCGCCGTTGGCGCGGCCGGCCGTTGAGCCGCCGGCACGGAGGGAGCCGGACGCTGAGCGGGCGCAGACGGCGAGTTGGCCGGCTGCCCCAATGGCGCACCCGGCGCCACAACAGCCGCCGGCAGAGGCCCGCCGCCCGGAGCGTTCTGGATCTGCGGCACCCGGACCGGATTCATGACCATGATCATCTGGCGTCCCTCGAGCAGCGGCATCCGCTCGATGACCCCGTGGTCCTTGAGTCGGTCGCCCACCGCCATGAGCAGTGCCCGGCCGCGGTCGGGATGGGCCATCTCACGGCCTCGGAATCTGACGGTCACCTTGAGCTTGTCGCCCTCGTCGAGGAACCGGGAGGCGGCCTTGATCTTCGTCTCGATGTCGTGATCGTCGATCTTCGGGGCCATCCGGATCTCTTTCCAGATGACGGCCTTCTGCTTCTTCTTGGCGTCCTTTTGCTTCTGTTGCTCCTCGTAGCGGTACTTCCCGAAATCGAGGATCTTGGCCACCGGCGGCTGCGCGTTCGGCGCGATCTCGACGAGATCCCAGCCTTCGCTCTGGGCGAGGGCGAGCGCACGCGGAGTCGGGACGACGCCCAGCTGAGAGCCGTCGGCGCCGATGAGGCGGACGGTGGGGACCCGGATCTGGTCGTTGATGCGGAGCTCGGGAGCTATTGGCTCACTCCACTCCGTTTGAAGACGTGTTGATCAGACCGAAAGCGTATCACCTCGCGAGCATGCCCTGGAGACGGACCTTCACCGCAGGCCACTCTTCGGCGATGACCGCGTACACGACGCTCGTCCGCAGCCGGCCGTCGGCCAGGATGCGCTCGCTCCGCAGCTCGGCCTCCTTCACCGCCCCCAGGCGGGCCATGGCCTGCTGCGACCGTTCGTTGCGCTTGTCCGTCTGGAGCCAGACGCGGTTGGCCTTGAGCGTCTCGAAGGCGTGGGTCATCAGGAGGTACTTCGACTCGGTGTTGACCGCGGTGCGCCGGGCGCCTTTCCCATAGAGCGTGTACCCGATCTCGAGCGTGTGATTCGGGGGATCGATGTGGGCGTAGCGCGTGGTGCCGACGAGCTCGCCGTCGGCCTTCCGGATGACCGCGAACGGCAGCTGCTGCCCGAGGACCGTCTGGTCGAGAGCCCACCGGATGTATGCCGCGTAGCCGTCGAGACCCTTGGGCCGCGGGACCATGTGGGTCCAGATGTCGTCCTCGTCCGCCGCTTCCAGCAGGGCAGCGGCATGCTCCATCCGAAGCGGCTGGAGCCGCACGTGCGCGCCCTCGAGCGTCACCGGCCGCGGGTCGAACTCCGGACGGGGCTTGCCGCTGACCAGGGCCATCTTCACGTCGTCGAGGAATACATCGCCGCGACCGATGCAGTCGCGCTCGAGCCCCTCGACCACGAACCCCGCGCTCTTGTACATCCAGATGGCCCGATCGTTGTGCGAGATGACGGAGAGGCCGATCCGATGCATGTCGAGCTCGTTCTGGAGGTAGCCCACCTGCAGCCGCAGGGCCTCGCGGCCGAGGTGCTTACCCCAAAGCGCCGGCTCGCCGATCCCGATGCCGATCTCGCAGCTTCGGCCTTTGGGCTTGATGTCCCGAAAGTTGGCGAAGCCGATGGGTGCCCCCTGCTGCTCGATGACCCATGCGCCGGACTCGCCATCGCGGGTCATGAACTCGATCCATTTGCGCGCGTCAGCCTCTTCGAACCGGCCTGGCTGCATGCCCCACTGGAACCAGCGGAATCCAGGATCGCTCCCCCACCGCATCAGGTGCGGCAGGTCCGCCATGGTCATCGGCCGAAGCGCGACCTGCGGACCGCGAAGGGTCGGGATGCTCACGCGTCGGCCATCAGCGTGGGCGCGCCGGTCGGCCGGACGAAGTCGGCGGGGAGCTGTTTGCTGTCGCGCTCGGCGACGAGCCGCTCGATCATCGCGTCCAGCGCCACGCCGCGCTCCTCGTCACGTGAGCCCCGCCGGCGGACCGAGACCTGGCGGGCCTCCGCCTCGCGATCGCCGACCACGAGGATGTAGTTCGCCTTCCGCTCCGTCGCCTCCTTGATCCGCGAGCGCATATCGCCGGCCTGGGCATCAAGCCCGACGCGAAGCCCGCGCTCCCGGAGAAGGCCGGCGATCTCGTCCGCGTACGGGCGGGCGCTCTCCCGGACCGGGATGATCGCGACCTGCTCCCAGGCGAGCCAGAGCGGGAAGTTCCCGGCGTAGTGCTCGATGAGCCCGCCAACGAACCGTTCCATGCTGCCGAGGAGGGTCCGGTGGATCATCACCGCGCGTTCCTTCTGCCCCGCTGCATTCATGAACGTCACGTCGAACCGTTCGGGCAGGTTGAGGTCGATCTGGATCGTCGGGCCCTGCCACTCGCGTCCGATGGCGTCGCGCATCTTGATGTCGATCTTCGGCGCGTAGAACACGCCCCCGCCCTCGTCGATCTTGTACGGCACCTCGCGCACCCCGAGTGCCTGGGCAAGCGCCTGCTCGGCCTTGTCCCAGAGGTCGTCGGAGCCCAGACGCTTCTCCGGGCGGGTCGCGAGGTAGACGACCGGATCCGAGTACCCGAAGATCGAAAGGAATTCCATCGCGAGATCGAACACTTTGCCGACCTCGTCCTGCACCTGGTCCCATGAGCAGAAGAGGTGCGAGTCGTCCTGGGTGAAGCCGCGGACCCGCAACATCCCGTGGAGCGCGCCGCCGCGCTCGTAGCGATAGACGGTACCGAGCTCGCCCATCCGGAGGGGTAGGTCGCGATACGAGTGGATCTTCGACTGGAAGACCTTGATGTGGCCGGGGCAGTTCATCGGCTTGATCCAGAAGTTCTGGGCGCCCTCGTCCAGCGGTAGCGGGCCATACATGTTGTCGCCGTACTTCTCGAGGTGTCCCGACCGCTGATAGATCTTCTCCGACGCGATATGTGGCGTGTAGACCAGGGTGTAGCCGCGCTTGCGATGCTCGGCCCGCCACCAGGTCTCGATCTCTTCACGAACGATGGACAGATTCGGGAGCCACAGCACCAGACCGCTCCCAAGCTCCTCGTCGATGCGGAACAGCTCAAGGTCCCGACCGACGGCCCGGTGGTCGCGGCGCTCGATCTCTCTGAGACGCTCGAGGTACGCGTCGAGCTGCTGCTGGGTCGGCCAGACCGTCCCGTAGACCCGTTGCAGCTGGGCGTTGTGCTCGTCGCCGCGCCAATAGGCGCCTGCGATCGACATGAGCTTGAACGGTCCGATCTGTCCGGTGCGCTCGACGTGCGGCCCGCGGCACAGGTCCGCGAAGAAGTCGTGGGTGTACACGCCGACCTTGCCGTCCTGGATCGTCTCGTCGAGCTTCTGGATCTGATCGACCTTGTAGTCCTGGTGTTTCTTGCCGAAGAAGTCCAGGGCCTGCGGCACATCCATCTCGCTGCGCTCGAACGGCACGTTCTTTGTGACCATCGCGCGCATCCGCTCCTCGATCTTTTCCAGATCGTCCGGCTGCAGCGCGCGCGGGAGGTCGAAGTCGTAGTAGAACCCGTCGGTCACCGGCGGTCCGAAGCCGAACTTGGCCTCCGGGAAGAGCTCGAGGACCGCGCCCGCCATCACGTGGGCCGTCGAATGCCGCAGCGCATAGAGCGCGTCCGGGCCGTGGTCGGGCTTGCGGGCCATGCTGGTCTGATCCTTTGGCATGCTCGTCCTCCTCGTGATGTGGCCATCACTGGGACGAGATCACTCTCGCGGTTCCACCCAGCTTCCCCGGCGGTGGCCAGGGCGCTCTTTTCCGTCGGCGCTCGGCGGTGGTCTCCCCTGCTTCGACCGCGCCGGCTTCCACTGTCCCGGCTCGCTCGGCGGTCGCGTGGCGTGGGCACTATCCGCGTCGTCGCGCTCGCGCAATCCTAGCTCCCGACGTCCTCCGGAGCGCGGAAGCGCATCGCCGACCAGACCTCATCGAACGCCACGAGCGTCACTCCGATGAGCTCGTGCTTCTCCATGGCGGCATGAAGGATGTCCCGATCGAGATCGGTCCCGGCTTTCGCGCCACCCTTCGGGTAGCAGACCCACAGGATGGCGTCCTCCTCGAGCGCGCCAAATGATGTCGCCAGCCGCTTCAGCTCCATGCTGTCCCGCGCGAACGCGACGACGATGTCGGCCTTGCCGCGCTTGTCGGTCACGGTCGCGCCGGCCGGGAGCGGGCCGAGCTTCTTGGCGTAGCCGATCGGGGCGTTCAGCAGCAGGACGCTCGTGTCCGCCTTGATGAGGAGCTTCGAGGCAAGATCGGCCGCCATGCGACCGACGCTAACAAACAACGCAGCCCCCGGGCGGACCCAGGGGCTGCGCTGGCAGGAGGGCTCGGGGAAGGAGCTAGCGGGCGGTACCGGCCAGCTGGGTGGCGGTGTAGGTGATGGTGAAGTCCTGGGTCAGGTTCTGGAAGGTGTTGCCGGCGGCGACCGGGAGGTTGAAGTCGAAGGTCAAGGTGTCGGTG
>JANLWM010000107.1:0-4790 GCA_031364525.1 Chloroflexota bacterium
CCTTGCACACGAATCGCGCGTAGAGCAGGTGCAGGATCGCGTGCTCGATCCCGCCGGTGTAGCGGCGCACGGGCAGCCACTTCTTCGCGACCGCAGGATCCATGAACGACGCGCTGTAGGCAGGATCCGGGTAGCGGTACATGTACCAGGATGAGTCGACGAACGTGTCCATCGTGTCCGTCTCGCGCTTCGCCGGTCCGCCGCACCGCGGGCAGGTCGTGTTCACGAACGAGTCGACCTGCGCGAGCGGGGATCCGCCCCGGCCGGTGAACTGCACGTCGCGGGGCAGGATCACCGGCAGCTGCTCCTCGGGTACCGGAACGATGCCGTCCGTGTCGCAGTACACGACCGGGATCGGTGTGCCCCAATACCGCTGGCGCGAGATCAGCCAGTCGCGGAGCCGGTAGGTCACCGCCGGCTTCCCGATGCCGGTCTTCTTCGCCTCGGAGGCGATGGCCTTCTTCCCCACCTCGCTCGCGGTACCGCTGTAGGGACCGCTCCGCACCATCCGGCCCGAGCCGGTGTATGCGGCATCGAGGGGCGGGTGCTCGACGCCGTCGGCCGAGATGACCTCCTTGATCGGAAGTCCGTATCGCTTCGCGAACGCGAAGTCACGCTCGTCGTGCGCGGGGACCGCCATGATCGCGCCGGTGCCGTAGCTCGCGAGCACGTAGTCCGCGATCCAGATGGGGATCCGCTGACCCGAGAACACGTTCGTCGCGAACGCGCCAGTGTCGACGCCGGTCTTCGGCCGCTCCGCGCTGGTGCGCTCGATCTCGGATGCGCTGCGCGCTCCCTCGATGTACGCGGCGACGGCCGCCTTCTGGCCCGGGCTCGTGATCGCGGCGACCAGCGGGTGCTCCGGCGCCAGGACCATGAACGTCGCGCCGTAGATCGTGTCCGGACGCGTCGTGAAGAACCGGATGACAGCGTCCTGGTGGCCCTCGACCGGGAACTCCATCTCCGCGCCCTCGGACCGGCCGATCCAGTTCTGCTGCATCACGCGGACACGGTCGGGCCAGTCCAGTCCGTCGAACTTGAGCAGCTCCTCCGCGTAGGCCGTGATCTTGTAGAACCACTGGGTCAGGTCCTTCTTCACGACGGGCGTGTCGCAGCGCTCGCACAGGCCGTTGATGACCTGCTCGTTCGCGAGCACGGTCTCGTCGCGGGGGCACCAGTTCACCGGGGCGGTGGCCCGGTACGCGAGGCCCTTCTCGAGGAACTTCAGGAACATCCACTGGTTCCACCGGTAGTACTCCGGGTAGCAGGTGACGACCTCGCGGCGCCAGTCGATCGACGCTCCCAGCGAGCGGAACTGCTCGCGCCAATGGGCCATGTTCTTCTCGGTCCACTCGGCCGGATGGATGCCCCGGTCGATCGCCGCGTTCTCCGCGTTGATGCCGAACGCGTCGAAGCCCATCGGGAACAGGACGTTGTGCCCCTTCATGCGGGTGAACCGGGCCTGGCAATCCGACGGGGCGATCGCGTACCAGTGGCCGATATGCATGTCGCCCGACGGGTACGGGAACATCGTCACGAAGTAGTAGTTCGGCTTGTCCGCATCGTCAGGCGTCTCGTCGGCGTGCGTTGCGGCCCAATGCTGCTGCCACTTCGCCTCGATGGCCGCGGGGACGTAGCGCTCGGTCCTGCTCGTCTCGCTCGCCTCGCTCGTCATCGCGGCACCTCCGTGCGGAAATAAAAATGGCCCGCCGTCCAAAAGAGGACGGAAGGGCCACTCCCGCGGTACCACCTCAGTTGAGACCTCGCCGCTTACGCGGTGGAGCTGCGGGGATTCGAACCCCGGACCCCCACACTGCCAGTGTGATGCGCTACCACTGCGCCACAGCCCCGAGGTCTCCGCTCGAGCACGGTGATAACGGGGCGTGACCCCGGCGATCGCTGGCGCTACGCGCTCACGATCGCGGCTCCCGGGCGAGTTCGCCGCCCCATCGCACCGGCTTGCACCGTCCGCCGGCTCGCTGCGCGATGGTCACGCGGTTACTGCTCCCGTTCGCAGCCGTTGAAGCCCGAAGTATACGGGGTCAGCGGAGGCGACTCGCGTCGCGCCGCATCGAGATGGATTGCAGGAGCCCGAGGGCCATGCAGATCGAGAGCAGCGACGATCCGCCGTGCGAGATGAATGGCAGGGGGATGCCGGTGACCGGCATGAGGCTCATCGCCATGCCGACGTTGACGACGAGCTGGAACGCGAGCATCGAGAAGACCCCGGCAGCGACGAAGGTGCCGAAGGGGTCACGGGCCCGAAAGCCGATGCGGAGCGTCGCGATGAGGAGCACGGCGAAGAGCGCGAACAGGATGACCGCACCGACGAAGCCGAGGTCCTCCGCGAGGCCGGCGAACACGAAGTCGGATTCGGCGATCGGAAGGTAGCCGAGCGGCGATTGGGTACCCGCGGTGAGCCCCTTGCCCGTCGCCTGACCTGACCCGATCGCGATGAGCGATTGGATGATGTTCCACCCGGCACCCTGCGGATCGGCGTACGGATCGAGGAACGCCGTGAGCCGGGCCTTCTGGTAGCCCTGGAGGATGCCCCAGATCAACGGGAATCCGGCGAGGCCCGCGGCCACGAGCGACGCGAGCTGCCACGGGCGCGCACCGGCGAGGTACGCCATGCCGAAGAAGATGCCGACGAACACGAGGCTGGTGCCGAGATCGGGCTGGCGATAGACGAGCGCGAACGCCGGTGCGAGCAGGAGCAGCGCCCCGCCGAGGACGAATGGCGAGCCCATCCGCCCCTGACGGTCGGCGAAGTATTTCGCGAGCACGACGATCATGAAGATCTTCGCGAATTCGCTGACCTGGAACTTCTGCCCCGCGACCGTGATCCAGCGCTGCCCGCCGAGCACGTTATGGCCGATGACGAGCACCAGGACCAGCAGCCCGATGGTCAACAGGTAGAAGACGGGCGCAAAGGTGCCGAACCAGGCGTAGTCGAAGTACGCGACCGCGACCATCGTCACGATGCCGAGGGCGGTGAAGATCGCGCCGCGAACGATGAACTGGATCGGGTCTCCGGCGGCGAGGTCCTCATACGAGGTCGAGTACGTGATGACGAGGCCGTAGGCCATGAGGAGCAGCGTCGCGACGAGCAGGTACGGGTCAACGAGGTCAAGCCGGCGGAAGGTCGGGTTGTCATGGAGCGGCGATGCCGCGCGCTGGAGCGAGATGCCGCCGACGCTCATGGCGCGGGCTGCGCTTTCTTGGTGCCATCGACACCGAGGTACGCCTCGTAGACCTTCTGGGTCATCGTGACCGCCGGGTTGATGCAGGAGTCGCACACGCTCTTGCTCGAGTTGAACGTGAAGATGACCATCGCGATCTCGGCGGTCGGGTCGGTGTTGTCCTGTTTGGGCATGAACGAGACGAACCAGTTGTGGAAACCGAGCAGGTTGCGGCCCGCGCTGTCCTTGCCACTCGACGAGCCGAACTCCGCCGTGCCGGTCTTCCCGGCGATCGGCAGCTTGAGCCCCGGCATGTAGGCGTGGCCGATCGTGACGACGGTGCGCGCCGACTCTCGGATGAGGCGCAGGTCCTCCGGCTTCATCTCGAGCTTGCGCGCGACCTCCGGGGTCTTCGTGAAGGTCACGTGACCCTGGGCGTCCTGCACCTCCTTCAGGAGGTGCGGCACGAACACGGTGCCCCCGTTCGCGACCGACGCGTATGCGTTCACGAGCTGCAGCGGTGTCACCGCGACGTACCCCTGGCCGATGGCCTCGTGATAGGTGTTGCCGATCGTCCAGGCCTCGCCCACGGCCTGCTCTTTCCATGCGGGATCGGGCATGATGCCGGCGGCCTCCCCGGGGAGATCGATCCCGGTCGGCTGGCCGAAGCCGAGCATGTGCCCGTACTTCGAGATCGCCTCGGGGCCGACGCCCTGGACCGAGCTCATCGCTGAGCCCCCCGCGAGCGAATAGAAGTAGATGTCGCTCGAGTGCGCGAACCCGTTGACGAAGTTGAGCGTCCCATGCGCCCGCCAGTCGTAGAAGTTGAACCCGGACACGTTGATGACGTTCGAGGTCACGTTCACGATCGTGTTGCGCGTCGCCGTACCGGCGGTGAGCGCGGACAGGCCGGTCACCATCTTGAACGTCGATCCCGGCGGATAGATCTCCCCCACCGCCTTGTTCACGAGCGGATGGCGGTCGTCCTTGTTGAGCGCGTCGAGCTCCTTCTGTGTGATCCCCTTCACGAACACGTTGTTGTCGTACGCGGGCGTCGAGACCATCGCGAGGATCTCGCCGTTCTGGGGGTTCATCGCGACCGCGACACCCTGGGTGAACGCGTCTTTCGCAACGCCGGCTTCGAGCTCGGTCGCGAGGATCTTCTGCAGCCGGTCATCGATGGTGAGCACGACGTTCCCGCCCGCCTTCGGCGGGGTCTGGGCAAGGGTCTTGATCTCGCGCTGCGAGGCATCGCGCTCGATCTCGCGCCACCCGTAGGTGCCCCGGAGGTACTGCTCGTATTCCCATTCGAGGCCGGTGCGGCAGATCTGGTCGGTCGGGAGATAGCCCTCATCGCGCAGCTTCGTGAGCTCGTCCTCCGTGACCGGCCCGGTGTATCCGACGAGTGGCGAGTAGAGCGGACCGTCGACGTACTGACGGATGGACTCGGCGTCGATGCGTACACCGGGATATGCGTCGGCGCGCTCGGTCAAGAGAAGCGCGACCTCACGGGGGATCGGCTTCGTCGAGATCTTCGTCGGCTCATAGGGGTTGCGCGCGCGCTGGTCCGCGATGGCCTTCTGGACGTCGACGACGTCGCGGCCGACA
>JANLWM010000109.1:0-1953 GCA_031364525.1 Chloroflexota bacterium
CCGGGAGCGCGTCGCCACGGCGTTCACGCGGCTCGGTCAGGATGCGGAGGCGATCTCGACGCTCGGCTGGATGCTTGGGATCGCGCCCGATGGTGCGCAACCGCCTCCGGCCGAGGTCCTGCGCGACCGGATCGTGCGCACGACCCAGGATCTCCTTCGGCAGCGCTCGAACGAAGGCCCGAGCGTCATCGTGTACGACGATCTGCATTGGGGCGATCCCGCGTCGGTCGAGCTCATCGGCGAGCTTCTCGTCGCCGCGGAGGAAGCACCGATCCTGTTCATCTGGACGATGCGGCCGGAGCGGACATCCGCTGCATGGCGGCTGAAGGAGCGGGCCGAGCGTGACCATCCGCACCTCTATCACGAGCTCGCCCTCGCGCCGCTCGACGAGAAGGCCTGCCGGGCGCTGATCGATTCGCTGATCCCCGGAGTTCCTGAAGCGCTGCTGGCCCAGGTCCTCCAACGTGCTGAAGGGAATCCGCTGTTCGTGGAGGAGCTGGTCCGAGCGATGGAGGATCAGGGCATCGTTCGCCGGGAGGGTGACTCCGTTGTCATCGGCTCGATCGACGACCTGCGTCTCCCCGAGACGGTCCAGGGCATCGTCGCAGCCCGCATCGATCGCCTCGATCAGGCGAGCCGGAAGACCCTCCAGCTCGCGTCCGTGATCGGCCGGACCTTTGATCACGAGGTCCTCAAACAGGTGGACGATCCCGAGGGCCTCGACCGACGCCTGATCGCCCTCCAACGCGGCGAGCTCATCCGCGAGCTGCAGCGCGAGCCGGACCGCACGTTCGCGTTCCGCCATGCGCTGACCCAGGAGGCCGCGTATGAGTCACTGCTACAGCGCCGGCGGCGCGACATCCACCGGCTCGTGGCCGAGACGCTCGAGGTCCGACATCACGCCCGGCAGGAAGAGTTCGCCGGCATCATTGGCCGACATTTCGCTGACGCGTCGGACCCGCGCGCGATCGGGTACCTGCGCGTCGCCGGCGATCGGGCGCTGCGCGTGCACGCGATCGAAGACGCGATCGATAACTACGCCGCGTCGACGCCGCTCATCACGGGGGCTACCGACCCCGAGCTTGCCATGGCCGTCGCGCTCGGGCTTGGCCGGGCCTACGAATTCCGCGGCCGACACGACGACGCGCTTGCGACCTACGAGGCGCTGGAAGGGCAAGCGCGCGAGCGAGGCTCGGCGACGATGGAGGCTGCCGGGCTCACGCAGCGGATCCTCATCCTGGCCACCCCGACCACGCGCCGCGACCTGCCGCTGGCCACCCAGCTGCTGGGCCGCGCAATGCCGCTCGCGGAGCAGAGCGGCGATCCGCGGATCAAGGCCCGCCTCGCCTGGGCACACATGGAGGTCGCCAATTGGATGGGCAGCGGCGACGAGGCCATCGCGGCCGGACGAGAGGCCGTGCGCATCGCGCGAGAGCACGGCCTGCGCGACGTGCTCGCGGTCGCCCTCAACGATCTGGCGCGGGCCATCTTGACCCATGGTCGATCCGCTGACGCCATGACGGTGCTCGATGAGGCGATCGCGCTGTTGCGGGAGCTCGGTGACAAACCGATGCTCGGCGATGCCCTCGGGTCGCGGGCCCTCGCCGGATTGAGCGAATACGATCTCGAGACGGCCCTCGCCGCGTCTGCGGAGGCGCGCTCGATCGCGGACGAGATCCACAACGACTGGACCCGGTCGTTCGCCGACATGGTCGGCGGTCGCGCTCGTGCCGAGGCGGGCGACCTTGGCGCCGGCATCGAGCTTGGCGAGTCGTGCGTCCTCTACGGCGATCGGGCCGGATTCGTGATCGCCCAGATCGGCATGCGTGCCGAGCTCGCGAGGGTCTATTGGGAGGCCGGCGATCGGACGCGAGCCGTGGAACACCTGGAGGCGTCATACCGGCTTGGGCTCGAGAGCGGGTCTGACCTCGTGCTCTGGGCCGCCGCGCAGGG
>JANLWM010000181.1:0-14969 GCA_031364525.1 Chloroflexota bacterium
GCTCCCACTCGCCGATCGTCGTCGCGCCGGGCTGATCGAGGCGCTTCTCATCGAGGAGCATCTGGAACTCGGCCATCGCCGCGGGCCGCGCGATTGCCTCGATCTCCGTCAGGAATCGCTCGAGCTGCTCGGGGGTCGAGACCATCCGCTCCTCAAGGTTGTAGTGGGCCCACGTCGGATACCCAAGGAGCCGCGCGAGCTCGTCCCGCGTGCTCGTGAGTTTCTTCAGGACCTCGATATTCGGCTGCGCGCGGTCGAGGCTCTCGCGCTGGAGCGCCTTGCGCGCGCGCTCGCTGTGCGCGTAGGTCATGAAGGGGACCATGTCCGGCGGGTTCGTCGTGATCACGATCTTTCCATCCGGTCCGGGTCGGTGGGCGTTCACGTAGTCCGCCGGCAATCCGTCGAGCTCGGCGTCGCTTTCGAGCGTGATGCGGCGGGTGTCATCGCGGATGTTCCGGGCGTGATCCTGGCCGAGCCGCGTCAGCTTCGAGCGCAGCTCGCAGGCCTTCGCCCGATCCGCGTCGCGCAGCTCCACTCCGGCCCGCTTCATATCCTGACGCACCAG
The DNA here is from genome assembly GCA_031364525.1 of Chloroflexota bacterium. Classification (GTDB taxonomy): domain Bacteria; phylum Chloroflexota; class Limnocylindria; order P2-11E; family P2-11E; genus UBA4735. The sequence continues at coordinate 566 of JANLWM010000181.1, forward strand.
CCTGATGAACCGAACATCGAGCGGGTCGTCCACCGTGGCCGCGCCGAGCGCGTCGTAGATCGCCTTGCTCTGGAGCCCACGCTGCCCGAGGTCGATCGACTCGCGCTGCAGGCGCTCGGCGGCCTCGCGGACCTCCTTGTCCGGGTGCATCGCGATATAGATGCCCGCCTCGGCGCTGATGTTGGAGAGCTCGACGTGCAGCTCGTTCAGCGGCGCGAGGACCGTCGCGGCGGTGAAGGGCGGCTTCGCCGCTTCGAGCCCGGCGAGGATCTCGTTCGCGCGCGCCAGACGCTCGCGATCGCGTGACTCGAGCCGCGCGGCGGTCATTGGCGTGGGGGAGGCGCCGATCTTCAGCATCGGGCGGGAGCCTAGCCCTTCCGGGTGGCGGTCTGCTCCAGATGGATCGCGAGCTCGGGGTGGCCGTGTTTCCGCGCGAGGTCAGCCGGCCGGCTGCCATCACGCAGGGCGGGCGACGGGTCGGCACCGGCAGCCAGCAGCGCGTCGACGATCTCCCGGTCGCCGATCTGCGCGGCCTCGTGCAGCGCGGTGAACGAATCCTGTTGCGCGACATTGACGTCGGCGCCCGCCGCGATGAGCGCGAGCGCGCTCTCCCGATCCTGACCGGCGATCGCGCTGTGGAGGGCGGTCACCTTCATCGCGTTGCGCGACGGTGCCGACACGTCGGCGCCTGCCGCGATGAGCAGCGCCACACACTCGGGATGCTTGAAGAACGCTGCCAGCCCGAGCGAATGGAAGCCGTCAGGGGCAAACTCGCGCGCGAGCATCGGATCGGCGTCGATGAGGACGCGGACGCGAGCCGCGTCACCCACTGCCGAGGCCTCGAAGATGTTCAGCGTCGGGCCGGTCGCGAGGATCGCCGCGACCGTGTCGGCGTCACCGCGGTAGACCGCCATCAGGAGGGCGGACACGCCGTTCTGGTCCATGCCGCCCATTGAATGCCTAAACTCGCAATCTGTGAATGCGGACCGGCGGCGCGTGGCAGTGACGGGCATCGGCATGATGACGCCCCTCGGGGCGACCGTCGAGAAGTCGTGGGCCGGGCTCACCGCCGGGAAGAGCGGCATCGGTCCCATCACCCGGTTCGACGCATCCGACCTTGACACGAAGATCGCGGGCGAGATCCACGACTTCGACCCGCTCGAGTACATGGAGCGCAAAGAGGCCAAGCGCGCCGACCGGTTCGCGCAAATGGCGGTCGCGACCGCGGGCCAGGCGCTCAAGGACGCGAAGCTCGAGATCACCAAGGACAGCGCGCCCCGGATCGGAGTCACCTTCGGCTCCGGCATCGGCGGCGTGGCCACGCTGGTCGACAACGTGCTCGAGCACGAGAAGGATCCCCGGCGCGTGTCGCCGTTCATGATCCCGATGATGATCGTGGACATGGCCGCGGGCGAGATCGCGATGAAGTACGGCGCGAAAGGCCCCAACCTCGCGACGGTCTCCGCATGCGCATCGAGCGCGCATGCGATCGGCGAGGCCGCTGACACGATCCGCCGCGGACAGGCCGACGTGATGCTCGCGGGCGGGAGCGAGGCCGGGCTCATCAAGATCGCCATCGGCGCGTTCGGCGCGATGCATGCCCTCAGCCGTCGCAACGATGAGCCGGAAAGGGCCTCGCGGCCATTCGACAAGGATCGCGATGGCTTCGTGTTCAGCGAAGCCGCCGCCTGCCTCATCCTCGAGGAGGAGGGCTTTGCGAAGGCTCGCGGCGCCAAGATCCTCGGCTGGGTCTCGGGGTACGGCGCCACAGCGGACGCGTATCACATCACCGCCCCGCCGGAAGGGGCCGAGGGCATCGTGCGCGCGATGCGCATGGCCTTCGCCGATGCGGGCATCACGGCCGCCGACATCGGATATGTGAACGCGCACGGCACATCGACGCAGGCGAACGACAGCGCCGAGACGGCCGCCCTGAAGACCATCTTCGGCGACCGCGCGAAGCAGGTGCCCATCTCGTCGACGAAATCCATGACCGGACACACCCTCGGCGCAGCCGGCGCGATCGAGGCGGTCATCTGCCTCCTCGCGATGCGCGACGGGATCCTGCCGCCGACGATCAACCAGGAGACGCCCGACCCGGCCTGCGACCTCGACTACATCCCGAACATGGCGCGGAAAGCGAAGGCCGAGTACGCGCTCAGCAACTCCATGGGCTTTGGCGGCCACAACGTCGCGCTCGTCATTCGCGGGAACAGCGCGGCCTGATGGCCGACCCCAAGCGCGTCCGCGCCGAGGCGAACGCCCTCGTCCAAGAGCTCCTGACCCGGCTCGACACGACGAGCGTCCGCGAGCTCGAGGTCACCCGGGGCACGTTGCGGGTGCGCGTCAGCAAGGACCCAGCGCCCGTCGCGAGCGCGCCCGTCGCGCAGGCTGCGCCTGCTGCGACCGCGCCGGCGGGAGCGGCTGCCGCTGGCCCGTCCGTGGTCACAGCCGCGTCGGCGGCGGCTTCGAGCAGCGCGATCACGGCGCCGCTGACCGGGATCTTCTACCGCTCGCCATCGCCGCAGGCACCGCCGTTCGTGCAGGTGGGCAGCATCGTCGCGGCCGGTGACGTCATCGGGCTGATCGAGGCGATGAAGCTGTTCAACGAGATCCGGTCGACCAAGAACGGAAAGGTCCGCTCGATCGTCGCCGATAGCGGTCAGCTCGTCCGCGCGCATCAGCCGCTGATCGAGCTTGACCCCGCGTGATCAGCGCGACCTGCCCGACATGTCGCGCGCCGCTCGCCGATCCCCCGGCGTTCAAGCTTCGCTACGAAAGTCGGCTCTATGCGTTCGATCGCGAGGCCTGCAAGCGGATCTTTCAGGAGAACCCTGACCGCTACCTCGACGCTGACGGAGGCGTGTTGCCCGAGCCGCGCTAAGCAAGCGGGCGTTTGTCGCTAAGCATTCCGGCTCCCCAAATGCTTTACCTCACGCATGCCAGAGATCACTCCCGAACGGTGGGGCCAGCTCTATGACCGCGCATTCCCGCAGGTCTATCGCGCGCTCGTCGCCGCAACATTCGATCGCGAGCGAGCGCTTGATGGGCTGCACGACGCGTTCGAAGAAGGGCTGCGTCATCCACCGGCCCACGACGGCAACCTCGAGGGCTGGCTCTACCGCGTAGCGCTGCGCAAGACCCGCCGCGGGCTGTTCCGGTCGCGACGGGAAGAGGCGATCGGGGAGGGCTCGTCCAGTGACGGAGTCGCGGCGATCATCCAACGGCTCGAAGTCGGCCGGCTGCTCGCCCTGTTGACCGAGCGTCAACGGGCGATCGTCGTCGCGCACTACTACCTCGGTCTCACGCAAGAGGAGATCGCCGATTCGCTCGGCGTGAAGCGCGGGACCGTGAGTGCCACCGTTTCGCAATCGCTCGCACACATGCGCGAGGAGGGGACCGTCCGTGGATGACCGCGACAAGGATCTGACGGGACTGTTCGTTCGGGATCTCGACGAGATCCCATTGCCGGCGCATGGCGCGTGGCGCCGCGTATCAGGAAGGGAGACATATCTCATGCGTGCTTCTCGGACACTCTTGGCCGCCGGTGCGGCGGTCGCGGTCCTCGCGATCGCTCTGCTCCTCGGCACCCAGCTCCGCGACCGGAACGAGACTGCGGCGAGCCCGAGCGCGTCCCCGACGCCGTCAGCCAGCGGTCCGGCGATCGTTGCGCCGAGCGCGAGCCCGACGCTGAACCCCAGCGCAACGCCGAGCGCGAACTCCGCGCCGGCTGGGGTGATCTACAACGATAACTTCGGCTTCATCGTCGAAGAGGCCGGCGGCGCGCGCATCCGCAACGAGGTCAGTGCTCCTGTCGCCAACATCCCGGCGAGCACGCGGATCGACGGGCAAGGCTTCGCGGTCTCTCCCGATGGGACCCAGATCGCCTACTGGACGGTCAAGACCAGCGCCCAGCAGTCGCAGCTCCAGATCATCAGCGCGGCGAACCCACAGTCGCTTGGCGCGTCGAGCTCACTCAGCGCGAACGAGGATGGCGGCGTGATCATCTGGGCGAACGACTCGAGCGCTGTTGCGTACACGGTCATCACGCCGGGCCCTCCGGTCCAGACCGGGCCGCCGGCGGTCACCAGCACGATCCGCACGTTCAACACACGCCCAGGTACCGGTGGCCCGGGCCAGGTCGTCGTCCAATGGAACGACGCGTTCAAGTTCATCCAACCGATCGCCTGGGATCGCGCGGCGAACGCCCTCGCGGCGGGTGTGACCGGTGAGGGTGGCTTCATGACCGACTACATCCTCGTGAACACCGCCACGCCGCAGGCGAATGCGAAGCGGACGCCCGTCACTGGGCGCGTCATCATGAACTCCGTGCGCGCGTCGACCGACGCGAAGTTCGTGGTCGGCACGGACGCCGACTCTGGGTTCAGCTACTGGCCGCTCGCGGACTACTCGGCCAAGGTCGCTCCGGCGGAGTCGAAGTACGCCCAGACCGGCGCGCTGTGGCGGCCGGGCACCCACGAGATCGGCTTCATCGGGCCGTCCGATCAGTTCTGGCTCTGCAACGTCGAGCGGAACACGCCGCTCGGCTGCGGCACGACCGCCTTCTCGGGCGTGCCCGCCGGCGCGTTCGTCCGAGCCTTCCGAGCCGATGGCAGCGCCGTCGTCCTGGCGGTATCGGGCGGCGGCGGTGCTCAAACGACCTACACGCTCGTGAAATTCACGAACGATCCGTTCGCCGCGAAAGCGACCGGTGGCGAGCGCGTCTCGTTCCAGGACGTCAGCGGTCTGCGGACCTCCGTTCGGTTCCGCTGAAGGACAAAGGAGAACAGCATTGCGTAACCGGAATCTGTGGATCGGCGCTGCGGTCGTCGCGTTGCTTGCGGTCATCATCGTCGTCGGCTTGCAGCCGCGCGAGGTGGGTGTCGCCGCGCCAAGTGCATCGCCAAGCGCTTCATTGAATCGCACATCCGCAGCGAGCCCGACCACCGTCGGGTCGGTCGGCCCGTCGGCATCGCCGTCGTCCGCCCCGACGCCGACGGGCGCATACAACGACGACTTCGGCTTCGTCCTGACCGAGCCCGGTGCGGGACGGACCACGACCCTTCGGCGCGAATCGGGACCGCGCGTCGGTTCCTTCGATCAGGAGCATGTCGCCGTCTCGCCCGATGGCCGGCAGGTCGCCTGGTTCACGCCATCCGGCGCTCAGCCGCAGCAGCTGCGGATCGCGAGCGCCGCTGATGTGACGCAGTCGCAGCTCGTCCGCACGATCGGTGCGGCCGAGCGCGGCGGCACGATCGTCTGGTCGAATGACGCCAACGGTCTTCTCTACCAGACGTTCAGTGTCGAGCCCGCGCCGAGCCCCCCAAGCCCCCCGGGCGATCCGTCGATCTATGCGATCCACGCGATCGACGTGCGCGGCACGACGACGCCCGACCGGGTGATCCTCACATCCTCGACCCGCGGGCTGGTGTTGGAGCCCATCGCCTGGGATCACGCGACGAATGTCGCGGTGGTCGTCGAGACGGGCGGAGGCGGATTCATGATCGCGTACGACGTCATCCGGTTCACCGGTCCTGACGCCGCGACGACGAAGACCGCGATGCCCAGCGGACAATATCTCGCGTTCTCGGTCAGGGCGTCGTCGGACGCCAAGCTCGTGCTCGGGGGCACCTTCGCCAATGGCGGCAGCCTGCAGTGGTGGCCGCTCGCGGATATCGGCGCGCGCCAGACGATCCCCGGTGGACTCAATGGCCTCTGGCGCCCGCAGACGCACGAGATCGCGACCATCGGAGGGTGCGCGGGCGATCCGGCCTGCGGTCCGAACGGCGGTGTGCGGCTGCTCGATGCTGAGAAAGGCACGTCGCGCATCGTGTACGGCTTCAGCACGGCGAACATGAACGTGCGGACATTCCGCGTTGACGGCTCAGCCGTGATCGTGTTCGCACCCCAGGCTCCGGGAGCGAACCAGTACGACTACACCCTCGTGTCGCTATCGGGCGCACCGCCCGTCACGTTCAAGGATGTGAATGGACTCAACGCATCAGTTCGACTGCGCTAGCGGTGGAACAAAAGAAGGGATCACACATGGATAGTCGGAACGTCTGGATCGCGGCCGCAGTGGTCGTGATCCTCGCGATCGTGATCGTTGTCGGGCTTCAACAGCGTCAAGGTGATGTCGCGGTCGGGAGCCCATCCCCAACGGTCTCGGGGAAGGTCAGCGCCCCGGCGACGACCGCCGCCGCGACAGCGACGGCGGCCGCTTCGAGCAGCCCCGCCGCTACCCCGGGCAGCGCCGTGTACAACGACGACTTCGGCTTCGTCGTCACCGACGTTGGCGCCGGCGCGACGATCCGCAGCGAGTCGGGCGCTCCACGGCAGGGCCTGTCGTTCAGTGCCCAAGGCTTCGCGGTCTCACCTGACGGCAAGAACATCGCCTACTGGACCGTCGGCACGAGCTCGGGCCCGCAACAGCTGCGGACCTTCACGACGCTCGGCAATGCGACCGAGCAGACCTGGGTGACGTTGGCCGCGGGGATCCGTGGTGGCGGCGTCGCCTGGTCAAATGACAGCGCGGCTTTGCTCTATTCGACCGAGACGGGCAACTTTGGCATCAGCGGCGGCGCAAATAGCGCGACGCTCAACGTGTACGAGCTCGCCGCGAACGGCCGTCACGGGACGACGATCGACACCCAGACGAATACCGGCTGGCTCTACCGTCCCATCGCCTGGGACCGTTCGGCGGATCTCGCGGCCGCCGCGCTGACCGGCGAGGGGGCAAGCATGACGTTCTATGTCACCGTCCGGCTCAATCCGGACAACTCGTACACCGTCCAACGGGTCGACAACCGGTCGAGGGACATCGGCATGTCGCTGGGCTCCGCATCGACCGACGGAACGCTTGTGCTGGCGATCGAAGGCGGCTCGGGGAACATCGTGTGGTGGCCGCTCGCCGACATCGCCGCGAAGAAGACCGCGTCGGGGACCGGCAAGACCGGCGCACGCTGGCAGCCAGGCACGCACAAGATCGGTTTCATCAGCGCGGATGGCGGATTCGTCCTCTTCCAGACGGACGACGGATCGGCATCGAGCCCGTTCCGCGGCGTGAAGGCTGGAAGCACCGTCCGGGCGTTCCGGGCCGACGGCACCGCCGTCGTCCTGTCCTTCATCCCGCCGGGCAGCACCGGCCTGGGTTCGACCGACTACACCCTCACCCGGCTCGCCGATGGTGCGAGTGCCACGTTCCAGGCGACCGGCGGGCTGGGCGCATCGGTGCGGCTCCGCTAGCTCCGGAGCATGCGGAGGGTCACCAGCTGGGTGACGAGGGCCGCCGCGACCGCCACGGCGAACGCGGCGAGCCCGATGGGCTCGAGGAACAGCGCGAGCATCAGGTAGAACGCACCGAAGCCGAAGAGCCCGAAGAGCAGTCCGCGCCATACGTCGATGGCCGCGCGTGGCCCGGCGAGGGTGTGGCCGAATCCAGCGAGGATGCTGGCGTAGACGGGAACGGTCGCGAGCAGGCCGGCGAGCCGCGGCCCGAGGAGGACCGCGGCGTTCGTGATGGTGAGGACGAGCAGCGTCGCGAGGATCATCCGCGCCGGCAGGTCCCACGACGGCAGCCGCACGCCGTAGTGGGTGAGGGCCGCAGGGATCGCGCGGATCCCCACGACGAGCGCGATCACGAGCGCCAGGTACAGGACGAGCGGCGCGACCGTGAGGTCACGCACCGCCGTTCCGATGATCGCGAAGGACGCGAGCCCCGCGGCCACGGAGAGCGCGAGTCCGGCGCCCCGCGTCGCGACGGCGCTGTACGCGAGGGCCCACGCGATGGTGGCGAAGATGCCGAGCATCGAGCCGATGACGGCGTTCGCGGCGAACGCCGCGCCGTGATCGAGGAACAGGAACAGCGTGATCGGACCTGAGGTGAACGGGAAGCCGACGAGCCAACCGCTGATGGAGCTACCCCAACGCCGGCCGGCGAGGCTCGCCGTCCCGATGAGGAGCGGCGTGAGCACGAGCTTGAGCGCGAAGGCCGGGTCGATCTAGCCGATCCCGAGCAGGGTCACGATCACGTACCCCACCGACAGCGTGGAGGCCATCCCGGCGACGCCCCAGCCGATGGCCGTCGTGACCCGGCCATTCGCCGAGCCGCCCATGATCGAGCGATCGTTCGCGAGCTTGAGGATGAAGGCGAGGACGATCGGCAGCAGGAGGCCGTTGATCGCCTGCGATGCAAGGATCAATTGGATCAGCAGCTGCTGCGGGAACAGGACGACGACGATCCCTCCAGCGACGAGCAGCAGGGTGAAGAGCCCCATGAACACCGGCGCTTCGCGAAAGTTCTTGCTGATGCCCGATTCCCACCCGAACGCCTCGCAGATCGCATATGAGGTGGAGAGCGGCATGACGGTCGCCGCGAGCAACGACGCGCCGAGCAGACCCATCCCGAAGAGCAGCCCGGCCTGATCGCCAGCGAGGGGGCGGAGCGCCTGTGCGGCGTCAGCGGCCGAGTTCACCACGACGCCGGCGGGGAAGAGCACGTGACCGGCCACGACGATCATGAAGAGCGCGTTCACGCCGGTCAGGACGGAGCCGAGCAGGACGTCGAGCCGCGCGTACTTGTACTGCTCGCGGTCGATGCCTTTGTCGACGATCGAGGCCTGGATGTAGAACTGCATGTACGGCGTGATCGTGGTGCCGACGAGCGCGAGCGCCGCGATGAGCGCGGCCTGCTCGACCGGAAGGTGGGGGATGACGAGGCCTTCCGCGACGCCGGCCCAGTCCGGCTGCACGATGACCGCGGTGATCGGGTACGCGATGAACGCGAGGATCACGACGAACAGAGCCCGTTCCACGACCCGGTAGCTGAAGAAGACCACCAGGACCCAGATCGCGATGCCGGCAACGGGCACGGAGATCGTGGACGGCACCCCGATGAGGGCAAGGCTCGCGGCGATCCCGGCGTACTCGGCGGCGACGTTCGTGCCGTTCGCCACGAGGAGCGCGAGCATGGCCACGATCGTCCAGCGCACCCCGAATTTCTCACGAATGAGGTCCGAGAGGCCCTTGCCGGTGACCGCGCCCATCCGCGCGCACATCTCCTGGACCACGACGAGACCGGCGGTCGACAGCAGCAGCAGCCAGAGCATCGCGTAGCCGTAGCGGGCGCCGACGGACGTGTACGTCGTGACGCCGCCGGCGTCGTTGCCGGCGAACCCGGTGATGAGTCCGGGACCCATGACCGCGAGGAACGCGGCGAACGCCGCTTTGCGGGGGACCCGCCGCCGGACGGCGCCGAGGGTGCGACGAGGACGGTTCGCGATGGTCATCGCGCGACGGACCGGAGCGACCTCTTCTTCCAACCGCGCGGCATCATGAGCTCAACGACATCGTCGATGGTCACCGTCCCCAGCAGCACCCGCCGCGCGTCGACGACCGGCAACCCGAGCAGGTCGTACTTCGCGATGAGCGAGGCCACCTCTTCTTTGGGCACGTCGGCCTCGACCCGCAGGACGTTCGGGTTCATGATCGCCGTGAGCGGCGTCTCGGGCCGCGCGACGACCAGGTCCCGGAGCGAGAGGTTGCCGTCGAGCCGGCCCTCGGCGTCGACGACGTAGAGGTAGTAGACGAGCGCCGGATCAGGTTGCAGCTCGCGCAGCCGATCGATCGCCTGGCCCGCCGTGAGATCCCGTGGGAGCGCCAGGAAGTCGGTGGTCATGATGCCGCCGGCGGAGTTCTCGTCGTGGGCGAGCAGCTCCGCGACGTCCGCGCCCTCCTCTTCCTCCATCAGCTCGATCAGCTCTTCGCGACGGTCCTCAGGCAGGTCCTGCAGCAGGTCGACGGCCTCGTCGGGATCCATCTCTTCCAGGATGTCGGCGGCGCGCTCTTGATCGAGGTCGCCCATGATCGCGGCCTGCATCTCGGGGTCGACCTCGCCGAGCGCCTCGGCGGCGGTCTCGACGTCGAGCTCGTCGAACACGACGCGCCGCTCGTCGGCGGTCATCTCCTCGACGATGTCCGCGATGTCAGCGGGATGCAGCAGCGCGAGCTTCTGGTGGGGGAGGGTCAGCCGCACGTTCTGCTGCTTCGACTCGAGCGGCTCGACCAGGTGCCAGGGGATCGTGCCGCGTGGCAGCTTGCGCCCGATGACGCCAGCGATCCGCTCCGCCACGCGCTCGCCGCCGATCTGCCGGAGGATGCCGCGGAGGCCGACGTCCGCGCCGACCAGGAGCAGCTGCCCGCCCTTGTCCTCGAGCTGCAGGTCGTTCACCCGCACGACCTTTGCGCCGTGGGTGTCGACGATCTGCTTGTCCAGCAGGTCGCGACCGAGCCGAAGCGCCTCCGGCGGTAGCTCGCCCGCCGCCGGGGGGACGGCCGTCGACTTGAGCCGGTAGTGGCCCTCGGTGCGCTCGAGATCGGCCCAGCGCACGATCCGCTCGCCATCCGGACCCCGCAGGATGGCCCACTGGACGGCCGGGAACTGGTCCTTTGGGATGACCGCGACGTCCAGGAGGCGCCCGATCTCGGCCCCTGCCGGATCGACCACTTTTGAGCGCCGGATCTCCGACAGGTATGGCATTGGCTGGAGCGTAGACCGCGAGCCGCTAGAATTCACTCATACCCGAATGGCCGCGACGCATCCTGTGCGTCTGCGTTGGAGGCAATGACCCATGAAGACCATGATCGAACCCGGTGTCCGGACGCGTGCGTTCGCGGATCAGGCGGTCCAGGCGGCCCTGGAGGCTGATTGGACCCGCGCCCTGGACCTCAACACCCGGATCATCGAGGGGAACGCCGACGACCTCGAGGCCCGCAACCGGCTCGGCCGGGCGCTCCTTGAGACGGGCAAGCTCGACGAGGCCAAGGCGACGTACGCCGAGGTCCTCAAGGCCGAGCCGAACAATCCCATCGCCCTCCGGAACGTCGCCCGGCTCGCGACGCTCATCGAGCACAAGACCAAGATCAACATGACCAAGTCGAAGACCCAGCCCCGCCTGTTCATCGAGGACATGGGCAAGACCGGCATCCTGCGCCTCATCAACCCGGCCCCGCCGCACATCGTGGCGAAGTACTCGCCCGGCGCCGAGGCCGAGCTCCGCGAGCGCGACGGCCTCATCGCGGTGCACGCGCGTGACGGCGAGCTCCTTGGCTTCCTCGAGCCGAAGGTCGGCCGTCGCCTGCTCGATCTGCTGCGGACCGGGAACCAGTACGTCGTCGCGGTCGTGAGCAACGACCAGCAGAACCCGCGCATCGCGATCCGCGAAACGCTGCAGAGCCCCGAGAACGCCCAGCGCATCTCGTTCCCCGGCCACCACCGTCCTGCCGAGACGAAGGAGCGCGCGTACATCAAGGGCAACTTCTTCCGCTTCGGCTCCGAGGACGACGACGGCGAGGGCGAGGATGGCGAAGAGACCGAGCCGACCGCATCGAGCGCGGACGACGAGTCCGAGCCCGCGATCGACGAGAAGCCTCTGGCCATCGAGGCCGACGACGACGACGATGACGAGGACGAGGCCGACGAGTAGCGGTCCGCTCCGCCTCGCGACCCACGCTCTCCTTCTCGTCCTGATCGCGACGGCTTGTGAGCCGACACCCAAAGTGGTGCCGAGCGGCGATGTCGCGGACGCGCCCAAGATCGCGCGGGCCGCCGGCGCCGTCCTGTTGCAGCTCTCCGCGTACGACTACGCCCTCGCGGGCAGCTACGCCGGCGAAAAAGTCCGTGTCGTTGGTCCCGAGCGGTACATCGCCGTGAGCCGGTCGCTGATCCCGAAGCTCGCCGACCTGACGTCGACGTCGCTCTCCGCGACCGCGAACGCCGCGGGTCCGGTCCGCGACGCGGTCGTCTCGCTCGCCGACGCGCTCAACGACCTCGGTAAGGATGCCGGCAGCTACTCGGGCCTGAACGACGCCGGCGTCTTCGCGAAGATCGGTGGAGACGTCGGGACCGCCTGGGACCGGCTGAGAACCCTCGCGAACACGCTCCCGCCGGATCCGGACCTCGCGAAGACGCTCGCGCGCGGCGCGTCATTCAGCGTGAAGGCCACCTCTGAATCGCTCTTCGTGCTGACCGCGGGCCCGTACGCGACCGTCGCCGACGCTGATGGCGCGGCGAAGAAGATCGGCACCGTCGTTTCCGTGACGCGCGCGTCACCGTTCGTGGTGCGCGTCGCCACGTACCCGACGAAGCCGCTCGCTGATGCCGCCGGCGTCACCCTCCGGGCCAAGGGCATCGACGTCATCTCCGTGTCGGAAGAGCGCAAGTACGCGTTCGCCCGATCCGGTCCCGTCCCCGATGTCGAGCTCTGGCGCGAGCCGACGCGCATCGTGGATGGGCTCGGTGGTGCGCGCCGGGTCGCCCTGTCGCCGGACGCGAAATGGATCGCCGTGGGTACGGAGGACGGGACGGTCGCGATCTTCTCCGCCGAGGGCGTGCTCCGCGGGCTGCCGAAGTTCCCGGTCGGCATCAACGCGCTCCTGTTCAGTGGTGACAGCGCGTGGCTGTTCGCGGGCGGAGCGTCGGCGACGGTCCTCTTCGTTCCGTCGGGCGCGTCGCCGCTCAGCGCCCAGAACCAGATCCGGTTCCCCTCGGCGATCACGCAGGTGCTCTACGTGGGCGTGCCGACGGCCCGCGCGTTCATCGCGGCCTCGAAAGGCGCGACCGGGATCGCGGCGGGCGGCGGCGGCCTCGTCGGCGCGCGCGCGCCGGATGGAGCGACGCTCGGCGACCCGTTCCCGATCGTGACGCCCGCGGCCGGTGCGCTCATCGCGGTGAGCGACACCGCCGAGATCTTCATCGCGACGACCACCGGCACCAGCACGGACGTCGAGCTGCTCCGTCTCGGCCGGGAACGGGTCACGCGCGGGGTGATCAAGGTCCCGGGCATCGCGATCGATCTCGCGCTCGATCCGAAAGGTGACCGCGCGGCGCTCGTGACGGACCAGGGCACCTACCGGTTCTCGCCGCACGCGCCCGATCCCGCGGCGACCCTGCAACGCGTCGGACCAGCGGTCCGCGACGTCGCGTTCGGCGCTGACGGCACCTTCTATCAGGTGGACAAGGACAGAGTGACCGCAGCCGGGGTCGACGGCACGCAGCGCTGGCAGGCGCCGCTGACCGATGGACGGAAGCTCCTCACGGGGACCCGCACGCTCGTCTGGGACGGGGCAGACGTCGTGTGGGCCATCGCTCCGGACGGGGCGATCGACGCGCTGGGCATCGATGGCGTGGTGCAGGACCTGGTGACGTCGGCGGACGGAAAACGCGCGGCGGTGGTCCTCGACGGTCGGCGGGCACTAGTCTTCGAGCTGCAATGACGGCCGAACGGCTCGACAGCTTCGTTCCCGTCGAGACCGTTCCCCTTCCCAGACCCCTCCACCGCTTCGGCAGCGCATTCCCCCTCGGCCTCGCAGAGGCCTACGTGACGGCCTACACCGCGGACCGCGCCGCGATCCTTGATCCGCTCGCGCACCCGTACTCCGCCGCGGACGCCGCGCAGCGGAAGGATCGGGCGGGTATCGCGCGCTCGCCGCAGGCGATCGGCGCATGGGCCCGCGGGGTCATCGCGGCGACCCCGCCGCTCGCCGACATCACAGCGGCGATCGAGCTCGTCGGCGACAGCATGCTCGCGGGCGCGCCCCACCGGGCGATCATGCGCGACCTTTACAGCTCGCACTGCGCGACGTGCCGCGGTCCGGTGGTGGTCGAAGCGTTCCTCTGGGAACGTGACGCGCCAGCACCGACGAAGAAGGCGTTCCGCTGCACGATCTGCGCGCGCGAAGGTCGCGCGCTCCTCATCGAACCCGCGGCGATCGAGGATGAGGAGCGTGCCCGACGCGTCGAGGGCGACGGGCTCGCGTACTGGCAGTTCGTCGAGCGATTCGGGCCGGGTGAGGAGCGCAGGGTGCTCGCCCAGAGCATCGCTGCGCTCTATACGCCGCGGAACCTCGCCGCGCTCATGGGCACCCTGCGCGCGATCGAGACCGCGCTCCCCGACGGAGCGACGAAGGCGTTCCTGCGGCTCTGCCTGTTGGAGGTCATCGTCTCCGGCAGCCGGCTCAACGCCGTCGCGGGTCACGGCGCTCCGCTCCGGATCGAGAAGGGCCGCGCACGCCGGGGCCAGGCCGCGCAGTCACGCGAGGTCAACGTCTGGCTCGAGTTCGAGCGCACCGCGCGCGAGCTCGCGGCGTGGCTCGCGACGAACCCGCCCGCGCGTTCGACGCCCGCACTGAAGACGCAAGCCGAGATGGTCCTCGTGCAGGCGCCCGCGGAGGATGCGCTCGGCGGGTGGGCCTATGTCGCGAGCGTGGTGCTCGCCGGCGCACAGGACGATCCGAGCGCCGATTCGGACGGCCGGCTCGCCGCACGAGAGCGGCTGTTACGCACGCTCCGAAGCGCACTGCTGGACGCGCACCGCCAGACGACGGACGGCGCGCCCTGCGTCATCTA
>JANLWM010000200.1:0-3602 GCA_031364525.1 Chloroflexota bacterium
CTCGAGCCGCGATCTCTTCAATGCTTCTGTGAGAAACGGTGTCTTTGACGTCGTGTCGCTCGCAAATGTGTACAGCACGAGCAGCGGTGCGTCGTCAGCGTACGCGTCCAATCTCACGAACCTGGCGGGCACTATCGGCACGCCATACAGCACGAGCCCCTTCGGCATCGGTCTCGGCGACCAGAGTGCCGCCTTCACCCGTCTCACCTTGCTGCCGACGAATTCGGGCGGTCAAGTTGCCGCGACGGAATTCGTCCTGTACTTCCGGGTCGGTCGAGTGAGTAACGTCATCACGCTCTACTCCTATCCCGATCAGATGGACACGACACTTGCGGTCCGAATCGCCCGTGAACAAGCGCTTCGGGCTGGGGTGTTCTTTCCCACGGTCGCGCCGACCCCGACCCCTGCGCCGACGGGCACTCCGATACCTGCCCCGACCGCTCCACCTGCGCCGACCCTGAACGTCGAACAGCGCATCGCTGAGTTCTGGAAGCGAGTCGACACCCTGCAGCCGAGCGACTACGTTTCCGCTGGCGACCTTGGCCAGTGGGCGCTCAATGTCATCGAGCGCAATTCGCGCGCGCGTACGACCGTGGCCGACTTCCGCACCTCGACCGCAACAATGCAGGCGGGCCTAGATCGCGGCGGCCTCGCTCCTGTTGCGCCGGCAGCTCCTCCTGCAGCAATCGTCGACGTCGAGCAGCGCATCGCCGAGTTCTGGAAGCGAATCGACGCGCTGCAGCCGAACGACTATGTCTCCGCGGCCGACCTCGGCCAGTGGGCGCTCAATGTCATCGGGCGTAATCCGCGGGCACGCACGAGCGCGGCTGACTTCCGTGCGTCTGCTGCCGGCATGCAAGGAGCCATGGATCGAGCAACTCGTTAGGCCTCGGTTGTGCCCTTCCTGGCGCTTCCCGAACGACACTCGCAATCGGCGAGGGGGTTGAATGTCCGGCGATGGTTGCACTCGCAAATGAATCCCGCGATGCGACCCCAGTAGAGCCCACCGTCCGACCTGTAGGCTTCGCCGTTGTGGGAGCCTTCGACAAGAGCGATCCGGCGGTACGCGCCACGTACGAGCGGCTGCTCCTTCGAGTCCGCCGCATCGGGCCGGTGGTGGCGGAAGAGAAGAAGACCTCGATCCACCTGAAGAGCCGTGCGGCGTTCGCGGGGGTGCATCCCCTCAAGAGCCGGCTCGATCTGAACATCGTGTCCGCCGAGCCGATCGCTGACCGCCGGGTGGTCAAACGTGAGCAGATCTCACCGTCGCGCTACCACAACGTCGTGCCGCTGAGCTCGCCCCGTGACGTCGACGCGCAGCTGGTCGGCTGGCTAACGACGGCGTACGAGCTGGTGTCTTAAGCGGCAGTGCCCGGCGGCGCGCGCCGGACGGCGTTCACCAATTCGACGGCCCGCTCGGTCGCTGCGTGATCGCCCAGCTGGACCTCCCGTAGGAGCGAGATGGCCTCGTCACGCTGCGGGTGCGCGGCATGCGGATGGTCGCGTTCCCGCCAAGCGACGTCGGCGACGATGTCGATCAACGCCCGGCTGACGGCCTCGCGATCCAACGGGACCCGGAGCTGTGACTGCATGTAACGGAGGTACCGCAGTCCTCATGCCCCGCGTCGGGGAAACGGACATTTGTTGTAAAGACGTATCGTGCAGCCGAGCGAGGGGCGGGTCGGCATGGCCCCTGCAGATAGGCTCTTCGGCTATGGCCACCGACACGATGACCTTCCGGATCGCCCCGCCGCGGCCCGTGAGCGAGCACGCTGCGGTGGACGAGCACTCCGTCCAGTTCTATGAAGCGGACGACTTCCTCCTGGCGGGCGTGACCCGGTTCGTCGCGGCCGGCATCAGCGACGGGGACTGCTCGATCGTCATCGCCACCAAGGCCCACCGGGAGGACCTTGAGACACGACTCGTCAACCGTGGACTCGACCTGAACGCCGCGCGCCGACGTGGCGCGTATGTGGCCATCGACGCGGCCGACACGCTGGCCAAGTTCATGGTCGGCGACCGTCCGGATCCTGCCCGTTTCGAGCAGGCGGTCGGTGAACTCATCCAGAACGCGATCAAAGGCCCGCCGCTCCGGCGGGTCCGCGCGTTCGGCGAGATGGTGGCGCTGCTCTGGGCCGATGGGCGACCGGATGCGGCGATCGCCCTCGAGACCCTGTGGAACGATCTCGGCCGCCGGCAGACCTTTTCGCTCCTCTGCGGTTATCCGATGCAGGCCTTCGCCGACGCGAGGCATGACCAGGGCTTTGCCGCCGTGAGCGCGCTGCACCGGCACGTCGCGCCAACGGAGCGGTTCCTCGAGCTCGATCCGGATGAGCGCCTGCGGGCCGTCGCGGACCTTCAGCAGCGGGTCGCCACTCTCGAGACTCAGCTCCGCGCGAAGGCGTAGCCACGGCACAGCTCTCCGCCGGCGACAAGGCCCCGCGATTTTCGCTACCCGATCAGGACGGCACGAGCGTTTCGAGCGAGGCCCTCGCCGGCAGATCCGCCGTCCTCTACTTCTACCCGAAGGACGACACGCCGGGATGCACCACCGAGGCTTGCCAGTTCAACGACAACCTGCAGCAGTTCCAGCAAGCCGGCGTTCCGGTGGTCGGCGTGTCACCGGATGCGCCCGCGTCGCACGTCGAATTCCGCAACAAGTACGGTCTTCGGTTCACCCTGCTCTCCGACCCCAGCCACGCGACGATGGCCGAGTACGGCGCCTGGGGTGACCGCCCGGGGAGGGGCGACGGGGTCATCCGCTCGACGGTGCTCATCGGCCCGGACGGCGTCGTGAAGCAGGCCTGGTACGGCGTCAAGGCCGACGGGCATGCCGCAGAGGTCCTGCAGGCGCTCAAGACCTAGCCCGGCCTCCCCCGAACGGGGGACGAGCCCACGCCAGCGGCGCCCCGCGCGGCCGCGATCTCATACCAACGGCGTACCTGGTCTCCCTCTGCCAGCCGATGGAGCAGACCCCGCTGGCGCCGATAGTTCCCTCATACGCCGACCGGGGATCTCCGGCGGATCGGGAAAGGACCAGCACGAATGCGCAAGTCAACCACCCTCCTCGCTGGCATGGCGCTCTCGGCGCTCGTGCTCATCGGTCTCACCGTCACCTCCGATCGCTCCTCGGCGAGCTTCACCGCCACGACCACCAACCCCTCCAACAGCTTCGGCTCGGCCACCCTGACCTTGTCCAACGACAAGAGCGCCGCGGCCTCGCTCATCAACCTGGCCAACCTGGTCCCCGGGGACACCGCCAACCGCACCGTCACCATCACCAACACCGGGAACGTCGGGATGACCTACACCGCGGCGATCTCGGCGGTCGCCAACACCCTTTTGTGGAGCGACACCACCAACGGGATCCAGGTCACCGTCAAGCGCGGGGCCACCACCCTGTACAGCGGAGCGCTCAAGAACCTGGCCCTGGCCGCCTCCGGGACCATCGCGGCTGCGGGCACCGACACCTTGACCTTCGACTTCAACCTCCCGGTCGCCGCCGGCAACACCTTCCAGAACCTGACCCAGGACTTCACCATCACCTACACCGCCACCCAGCTGGCCGGTACCGCCCGCTAGCTCCTTCCCCGAGCCCTCCT
>JANLWM010000212.1:0-5266 GCA_031364525.1 Chloroflexota bacterium
AGATCTGCTTCGTCGTGATGGTCTGGCCGAAGACACTGACCGTCGGTACCAGGACGAACGTGGTGAACGGGATCTCCGCACCGGCGGCGGCGTAGTAGAGGGCGAACAGGGTCGTGGCGACCGACAGGACCGTCACGATGCGGGCCCAGATGCCGGTGAGCGCGCGGGTCTTCGACTCGTTTTCGTACTCCTCGATGATCTCCCGGTTCTTCTCGTCCGACAGCACCTGATCGAGGTCGGGCCTGACGATCAGGGCGGGACCGTCCGGTCCGTCGGTCACGGGACGGTCCGCCCAAAGAGCGCGAACAGCGCAGGCACGTGCTCCGGTCGCACCGTCACGACGATCTCGCCGAATTGACTGCGTAGCGAGACATCGAGGTGCGGGCCGCGGAGGCGCTGAGTCCCCTCGCGCGTGATACGGATCGCGAGCGCAGCGACCTGGTTCGGCGGCGCATCCTGGACATGCTCGTCGCCTTGCTGCCGGATCCGGCCATCCCAGCGGAAGTATTCCACGGCACGCAGGTCGCGCGACCGGACCCCGACGATCCGCAGCGTGTCGCCGACGCGCACGTGCTCCTCGATCACCGGCACCTGATAGATGGACTGTTGATACGAGTACTCGTAGCGCTCGCCGTCGGCCAACGGGTAGACGTGGCCGCCCGGATCCACCCGGAGCACGGCGACGGGGGTGGCGAATGCCACCCCCGTCATCGTCAGGACCACGATCGCGAGGGACCACGCCCTCATGCGGCTATGGCTTCCAGACGCCCTTCGCTCTATAGAAGTCGATCGCGCCCGGGTGGAAGTCGATCGGCGAACCCAGGGTCGCCGTGTCGAGCTTCAGGTTCTTTGCCTCTGGATGGACCAACACGAGATCAGGCTGGTTGTCGAACATCGCGGTGAGGATCGCCTTGACGAATGCCGGATCGAAGGACGACGGGACAACGAGCAGGTTCGCGACGCCCGCGGTCACGATGTCCACGTCGTTCTTGTAGGTGCCCTTCGGGATCTTGGCCGCGAAGTAGAAGTTGCCGTACTTCGCGTTCATCTTCGCGATCGCCTCGGTCTGGTCGAGGAGCTTGATGGCGTTGGAGTTCGCGATGTCCGACACAGCGCTCGTCGGTAGGCCGCCGTCGAAGAAGAACGCATCGATCTTGCCATCACGGAGCGCGTCCGCTGAATCCTGGGCGTTCAGCCGCTGCGGCTGGATGTCCTTCGTCGCGTCGAGACCGAACGCCTCGAGGATGCGGATGCCCTTCGTCTCGGTCCCCGATCCGGCGGCGCCGATCGAGACCCGCTTGCCCTTGAGGTCGGCAACCGTGTTGATGCCGGCAGAGGCCTTCGCGACGATGTGCATGTAGTTCGAGTACATGACCGCGATCGTCTTCGCGTCCGCCTTGACCTCCGGCGGCGCGAATCGGTTCTTCCCGTTGATCGCGTCGAAGGCCGTATCGGCCAGCGTGAACGCGAGGTCGGCTTTGCCGTCACGGA
This sequence comes from Chloroflexota bacterium, assembly GCA_031364525.1. Classification (GTDB taxonomy): domain Bacteria; phylum Chloroflexota; class Limnocylindria; order P2-11E; family P2-11E; genus UBA4735. Next base: position 1,492 of record JANLWM010000212.1, read on the forward strand.
TGAGCTTCATGTTGTCGACCGACGCCGGTGTCGTCTGAGCGCTCGCCGCGACCTTCATCCGCTTCGAGAGCATGTCCGCGAGGCCGGCGCCGTAGACGATGTACACGCCGCCGGTGCCACCGGTCACGATATTCAGCGTCTTACCCGTGAAGTCTGGTGCCTTGCTCGCGGCCGCCGCGCTCGGTGCCGGCGTTGACTCGGATGTCGCCCGTGGGGCCTGGCATGCGGCCGCGACGAGCAATGTCGCCACGGTCACCGACAGGATGCGTGCGCCTCTCATCTGGACCCTCCTTGCGCTGTCGCGATGCTAGCGGTGCTGGCTGCGCCGCTCGCGCCGAACCTTTGCGGCGGCCATCCGGCGCTTCTCTTCGTCGCTTTCGGCGAGCACCGGCGGGATCGGCGCGGCCTTGCCGTGGGCATCGATCGCCACGTAGACGAGGTAGGCCGATGACACGTGCACCACCGTGCCGGTGAGGATGTCCTCCGCGTCGACGCGGACGCCGATCTCCATGCTCTTCGTTCCCACATCATTCACGGAGGCCCGAGCGGTGACCAGGTTCCCCACGTACACCGGAGCGAGGAACGAGAGCTCGTCCACCCGCGCGGTCACGACCCGCTGCCGAGCATGCCTCCCGGCCGCGGCGCCGGCACACTCGTCGATGAGCTTCATGATCTCGCCGCCGTGGACGTTCCCCGAGGGGTTCGCATCGCTCGGAAGCATGGATTTCGCGAAGACCGTTTTCGAGGCGGACACCGGCTTGGGCGCGAGCTCGCTCACGCGACGAAGTGTGGCACCCGACCGGCCGCCCGCCTAGCATCGGACACGGTGAGCGTGTTGTCGCGTGAGGAGCTTCGCGCCGCGCTCGCGGCCGATCCGCCGCTCGTGGAGGGCATCGACCAGCAGATGCAGCTCCAGCCGAACGGCATCGACCTCCGCATCGATCGGGTCCAGCGCCTCACGTCCCCCGCTCTCTTGGGCGCGGCGCCCAACCTTCGCGAGCCGGCCGCCCGTGAGGATGTGCAGCCGGACGTCGACGGCTGGTGGGACCTGCACGCCGGCAGCTACGTGATCGGCTACGCGGAGAAGGTCAATCTGCCGCCCGACCTCATGGCCTTTGCCCGGCCGCGCTCCAGCCTGCTCCGCTCCGGCGTCGCGATCCACACGGCCGTGTGGGACGCGGGGTACTCGGGGCGGGGCGAGGGGCTTCTCAGCGTGATGAACCCGAAGGGCTACCGCGTCCAACGCGGTGCCGCGGTGCTGCAGCTGGTCTTCCTCCGCCTTGGGATCCCCACCAGCGAGGGCTACCGGGGCAAGTATCAGGGCGAAGGTCAGGCCGGTCCCGGTGCAGGGGCGAAGTGAGCCGGCTGATCCTCCACGACGCCGCGCTCGCCGACGGCTCATCGGACTCCCTGCGGCTCGGAGTGAGCGTCTCGATCGCCGATGGCCGCATCGAAGCGATCGGGGCGAACGGCGAGATCGATCAGGCCGGCGCGACCGTGGTGGATGCCGGCGGCGCGGTCATCGTGCCCGGGATGGTCGATTGCCACAGCCATCTCACGATGCAGGGCGGCAGTCACTGGATCGCTCGCGGCGATGACCCGCCTGCCGTCCTTCGCCAGGTCGCGCGCGAGAACGCGAACCGGCTCGTGCAGGCGGGGGTGCTGTGGGCGCGAGACGTCGGCGCACCGAGCGCCGATGGCCGGCCGATCTCGCTTGACGTCCGAGATGAGCTGTCCGGAAAGGCCGGCAGCCCGCACATCCGGGTGGCCGGCACGTGGATCGGGAAGACCGGGTACCCCGACATGTGGGTCACGACGGACGACGCAGGCCTGACGGCAGCGGCGCTCCACCAGCTCGACCTCGGCACGGACTTCGTGAAGATCTACATGGACGCACCGGGTGGCGTGAAGGACTCGCCGTTCAGTGTCGAGGCGCTCCGGGCCGCGACGGGCGCCGTCCACGCACGCGGCGCCAAGGTCGCCTGCCACTCCGGCTACCTCGCCGGCGCGCGGGTCGCCGCGGAGGCGGGCGTCGATTCGATCGAGCACGGCATGGAGCTCGACGATGACATCGCGCGCACGATGAAGAAGAACGACGTCACGCTGACCTCGACGCTGTCGGTCTTCGCGTCATGGGAGTCATTCGCCCGAACGACGACGATCGAACGCTTCACGACAGAAGAGAGCCGCCAGCGGATCGCGAGGCGCAAGGAGGGCGCCTACGCCTCGGTCGGAGCGGCGAAGCGCGCGGGCGTGCGGATCGCGACCGGTTCGGATTTCGGAGGCGGTTCGGTCCGCGCGGGCCACCTGGCGTGGGAGGTCGAGCTGCTCGTGGCGGCCGGACTCACCCCGCGCGAGGCGCTGGTCGCGGCGACGCGCTCGGGGGGCGAGCTGCTCGGGCACGCGCACGCCGGCCGGATCGAGCGCGGGATGCCCGCCGATCTCGTCCTCGTGCACGGCGATCCGCTCTCCGACGCCCGCGCGCTCTGGCGGGTGTGGGCGGTGTTCCAGGGGGGCATGCGCGTCGCCTGAGTCCGTTCACGTCCGACTGAGCGACCGTTCGAGCGCTGTCCGTTACGCAGTCGACATGCGACCATAGGTCAGCGCTCTGGCGCAAGGAGCCCGATGAGCAAAGACTTCGCGACGCTGCCTGTGGTGCCGCCCGAATCGAATGTCGCGCTTCGGGTCGAGTCGTTCACGCAGGACGCGGATCTGTCCTGGGTCGTCGAGCTCCTCACCGAGCATCGCGATGAGATCCTCGGCCGCTGGCTCGAAGCCGCCTCCGATCAGCCGTTCCACCGCTCCCGTTCGGAACGCGCCGTTTCCGATCACATCCCGGCGTTGTTCGATGCTCTCGGCCGACTGCTCTCGAAGTTCAGTGCTCCTGAGCGCAATGCCGGCGTGCCGCTCGAGGATCCCGATGTGCTCTCCGCCGCGCAGAGTCACGCTCGCGTGCGCTTCGAGCAGAGGTTCAAGGCTCCGGAAGTCGCCACAGAATTCCGTCTTCTTCGGCAAGAGATCGGCCGTGCGCTGCGCCTGTACGTCTCGGACCGCTCGCCGACGTCGGACGTCGTGGGCGCCGAGCTCTTGATGCATGACGCGCTCGACGGCGCGGTGTTCCTCGCGCTCACGACGCTCAGCGAGCACGAGGTCGCGCGCCGCGAAGCCGAGCGCGCGCTCGAGGAAGAGCGGGCCATCGCGGCGCGCGAGCGCGAGGCCTTCTATGCGACCCTCGGCCACGACCTGAAGAGCCCGCTGGCCACCGCCACCGCGATCGCCCAGCTCCTGCGGCACCAGGCCGCGAAGGGACGACTGGATATCGCGGAGCTGGGCCCGCGCCTAACCGACATCGAGTCGGCGTTGCGCCGCGGAGTGATGCGGGTCGATGAGCTGATGGACCTCGCGCGGCGCGAGGCCACGGATCCCGCGGCGCTACACCGCGAGCGGGTCGACCTGGTCGGGCTCGTCGCCAGCGTGCTCGATGGGTATCGCGTCTCCAACGACCGCCACGTGTTCGTGATGGACCCGGAGGTCGACGCCCTGGTCGGCCAGTGGGAACGCGACCGGATCGAGCGTGCGGTGGACAATCTCGTGAACAACGCGATCAAGTTCAGTCCGCACGGCGGGCACATCTCCGCATCGATCTCGGAGTTGAGCAGCTCGGAGAAGCATGAGGCCGTGCTCTCGATCGCCGATGAGGGCCTCGGGATCCCCGCCGACGAGCATGCCGCCATCTTCACACGCTTTCGGCGCGGCTCGAACGCGGCGAACGTGC